>JBDRQK010000068.1:0-7392 GCA_043826315.1 Chloroflexota bacterium | reverse complement strand
TATTCCCTTTCAAGGCAGGAAGAATTTTTCCAGCATTGTTATTGTAGCATTTTTCACGATTGATGGGGTTTGAATTCACAGGTACCTCCTGAAAAAACCCATCTTTCAGTAGGTAGGATCAGGGCCCTATATCTATTCATCAAATTTATTTCTCTTCCATGGAAGGTGTTTCTACAAATTCACTTATTCTCCACCTCTAATGATTCTTCCCTCCTTCTCATCACCCTACTTATTGGCTACTGCAACACATCCAGCAAGCATATCTGATATTTAGGGAAACCTCCTTTTCACCTGGCTAATGGACATTCACGAAAAACATGAAATCCTCTTCTAATCAGATAACCAATTACTTAAATAAAATGGCCAAATATCCTACAAAATTTTGCATTAGATCCCCATAAAAAACAAGTTCTTAGGCCAGGCTTGAAAATGCCTCTTGGATTTCCCGATTTGCAGTTACATTTTCCAGGTAAGACTTGCGGAGGGTCTCATCTTCGAGAAGAGAGACCCGTTCCAGCAGCAGGTTATGAGCAGTCCTAAGAATCTCGCTGGCGCGGATGTCCTTATTGGCTTTCAGCACTTGATAACAGGTCAGATAGATTCGCATTGGTTCGTCCGTCCCATCAAGTGAATGATCCTGAAGAAACTCAAGGATCTGTTCAATATGAAACAGGGCTTTGCCTGGTCTGTTGTGCAATAATGCGATCCGTGCCAGACCAGCTTGTGGTTCCGTTGCCTTAAAACCCTGCCCCATTTTTTGCCTGATTGCGATACTCTGATCGTAAGCTTCTTCAGCATCGTCAATCTTCCCCAATTCGACCAGGGCATTTCCAAGTTGCATGTAAGCACAGGCTTCCGATTCCTGGTCGCCAATCTTATTTGATTTATCAATCACTTCCAAACAGATTTGCCGGGACTTTTCATCCTGCCCCATATGGTGGAATAGCAATCCCAGTTGATAAAACACCTTGGATTCATCAACCCCTTCTTCGATTTCTCGATAAATTTCGATCGCAGAATTGTAATTCTTTTTAGCGTTCTTAAAATCTCCCAAGGAATCATAGACACTTCCATATTGAACAAAGGTGGAACCTTCAAAGTTCTTTATTTTATATTCAATTGCCAGCTCAATTGCCTCATCATAAAAAACTATTGCTTTTGAATATTCACCTTGTTCTTTACAATTCATACCCATTGAATGAAGGGTAATGACCTCATGATATTTATTTCCGATCTCACGATTGATGGTCAATGCCTTCTCCAGATACTGTCTGGACGCTTTCAGATCCCCCATCTGGGCGGACAAATTCCCGAGATTACCGAGCATTATTGACTCAGACTCTCGGTCTCCCACTTCATGGCTGGTTGACCTTGATTGCTCAAAGTAGGATAAGGCAGCTTGCAAATCTCCCTGGTCAGCAGCAGCAGCACCCAGATTTCCGAGCACAACAGTCTCACTTCGTCGATCACCAATTTCATGAAAAACAATCAATGCCTCCTGCAAGCAGTCCCGGGCTTTCTCATATTCGCTTAGATTACAAAATAGACGTCCAAGATTATTCAAGGTTTTACTGGACCCTATCCTATCACCCTCTCTCTGAGAGATCTTCAAAGAATCTTCAAAGAACTTTTGAGCATTGACGAAATCTCCTTGTTGACTAGCGATCACTCCCATACCTCGCAGGCAGGTTGATTCCAATTGAGGCAAACCTGCTGCTTTTGAGATGGTTAAGGCTTGATTAAAATGATCACGAGCCAGATCATAATCCCCCATCCTTTGAGAAGCATCCCCCCAAGAAAAATGAGCTTGCGCTGCTATATTTGGATCTGGATTGATCCCAGCCAATTGGATGGTCTCTTGTGCTGCCGTGATGGCCGCAGGGAAATCACTGGTAGCCAGGGAGAAGGTAACCTGTCGAATAGCTACTTCAGCTTTCTTAAGGTCATTACCCAAGGTAAGTGCTAGTTCTCCAAGCCTTTCAAGATCCCTCTCCTGAAAATCGCGTTCTCCTCTTAATGCATATACTTTTTCACGGGCGAGCAAAAGCCCATAGATCTGTCCGGTTTCGCTTTCTGGAATCAGTTTCAGTGCACGACTGAAGTAATCTATGGCTTCTTCATTGGCATATCTCGCCACTGCTTGCTCTGCTGCTTTTTGCAGATAGAAGCGTGCCTTTTCCACTACTCCGGCGATTTCAAAATGCAGTGCTAATTGAATAAGAATTTCATCAGCCTGGTCTCCGTACAAATCTTCTAACGCATTACCCACATCCTCATGCAAATAAGTTCGTTCGGCCTCACCCAGCTCATTGTAAAGGAAAGCACGAAACAAATTATGTTGAAAACGATAAAGAGATAGACGTTGTCCTCCTGGATCCAGACGTCGGGTTCCTTCAGCACTCACCAGGCGGTGTTGGCGTTCCAACTCACCGCTCAGTCGCCTTATCAAGCCACCTGCTTCAGCCTTCTGCACTCTTGCTACCACTTCTGCTGTGAAGTCCTCACCTTGAATACATCCCACTGTCAACATTTGTCGCAATTCCTGTTGCAAGCGTCCTATCCTTTCTTCGATCACACCTTCCACTCGTTTTGGAAGGGTTTTCCAATTTAAACTCGAACTCTCCACCCAACGGTCCTGTTCATCACACACAAGATCGCCTCGTTCTTGCATGTTTCGCAACAACTCAATGGTAAAAAGGGGATGACCACCGGTTTGTTGGAAAAGTTTGGTACCAAAATTAGTTCCAAGCGCATTTTTCTCCGAATCCAGAAAAGCATCTACAAACAGCCTGCCTTCATCCTTTATTGCTTGGTCAAGGTCCAAACTGATATCCCCATAATAGCGCTTGAATTCAGTCAACACTTTCTCGAGCGGATGACGATCTCCCGCTCTGCCTATTGCCACCTCTGCCGGGCGATAAGTGGAAATGATCAATATCTTATGTTCTGAGATACGGCGACCCAGATGGAACAGCAATGCGATTGAAGCTGCATCAGCCCAATGCATATCATCCAAAACCAGTAAAAGTGGATTTTTTTGCGACAGGTGGCAGATTACATTGGAATATTGTTCAAAAATATGGCTTTCAAGTAATCCAGTACTCCCCGATTTTTCTTTTGGTTTTCTCGCCAGGTTTTCAAGCTTGTCAAGCCAACCGGCTTTCTCCGCCACGAAAGTACCCACCCTTGTAGCCAACCCAATTCCAGGGACAAAAATTCCTATTAGATCTGGTCCTACATCAACAAGTGCCTGACCTGATAAAACCAGTAATTTACGTAGCCGGTTTGCATTCTCATCGGTGATAGCACCCTGGGTTAATTTAGCTTCTACATCCCCGGTTAATTGAGCCATTATCTCACGAAATGGTAAATGTGCATCCCCGATACCTGTCTGCGCATCACTTTGACCAACAGCCACAACCAGGTCTTTATATTGTTCTTGAGCACGTCGTGTAAATTCGCTAACAAGGGTTGTTTTTCCACTTCCTGCCTCTCCAGTCACGAAACAAACCCTTCCATGCCCATCTACTGCCTGCGATAGCCATTCACTCAATTGCTTGAGTTCTTTTTGTCTTGCAATGAAGACATTTTTTCTCATCTTATCCCTCCACTAAACTTATCCTGTCCAAAAAAAGGTATTCCAATTTTAAGTAAATCAGATAAGAAATTTGAAATTTGCGGGACAAATAATTATTAAAGGCGAATTAATATTACCATGTAATTATTCTTGCGGAATTTTTACCAATATCAGGAGCATGGTTTGATTGCCGGGTTTGGAAGATAAGGGAATTAAGAAAGCCTTGAGATATTTTAGATATTGCTTCGCTCCTGATCAACCCTTCGATAATTATTCCACTGAAAACAAAATTGATCCAGAACTAAAAAAGGTTTAACTATTTTCTCTGTAATCGTCATACTAACTTGGGGGAAATTATCTATCTGGATTTGCCCCCAAACAACAATATTGCAATTACCTCTTTTTTGAATCAATTCAATTGATGATAAGAACTCATGATTGGATGATGGTGGGGGAGAATTCTTTAATGGTCACCTAAAAAAGTTATTCATTATTTGGAACCCATCCATATACCTTAAAAAGTGAACATAAATGTCAGATCATTAACATTCGTTCCGGTTGCCCCTGGTTTGAGCACATCCTCCAATGCAGAAAAGAATGTATATGAATCATTCCTTGCAAGAAAAACTTCAGGTTTTAATCCAAGCGTTATCGCCCGGGCAAAGGATCCTCCCGAAACCACCGCTCCAGCACCATCCGTGACACCATCCTCTCCATCTGTTGCCAGAGTTACCAGCATCACATCCGGGAAATCTGCCAGGTCAGTGACTGCTGATAACGCCAATTCCAGATTACGGCCACCAAGTCCCTCCCCCTGCAGGCTGACGGTTGTCTCACCTCCTGCAAGGATGCAAGCCGGCCTTGCCACCGGCTCACCGCTTTGCCATGCCTGTCGCAAAGTGTTACTAAGCTCATGGGCAACCTCACTGGCTTCACCCTGTAAATCGGTTTGTAACAGGAATGTATTAAAGCCTTCCTGCTGTGCCTGGATCAATGCAGCTTGGGCAGCTTGTAAATTGTTACCTACGATCAGGTTGTTTACCTTTGTAAAATCAGTTCTTGAAGATTTCTTTTCCTTCGAGGTACCAATCAGAAAATCCATGATCCTGGCGGGTACTTTGTCGCGTAACTGATACTTGTCTAATATAGTCAGAGCATCTTTCCAGTTGGTTGGGTTTTCTACCGTGAGACCAGAGGCAATCGCTTCCGTAGGGTCGCCGATCACGTCCGATAGGATCAGGCTGATCACCTGTGCCGGCGCGGCAGCCTGTGCCAGACCTCCGCCTTTGATCCTATCCAGTTGTCTTCGTAATGTATTGATTTCGTCGATCCGAGCACCACATACCAGAAGTTGGGTGGTCAGTTGCTGAATATCTCCTATCGAAATTCCCCTTTGAGGAACACTAACCAGGGCAGATCCCCCACCTGAGACCAGACAGATCACCAGGTCATTTGGCTGCACACCTTCCAGCAATTTGAAGATCTGCTCCCCCGCCAAAAGACTGCGCTCATCCGGGATGGGATGCCCCGCATCAAGTATAGGTAACCTCATGTGATAATCAACTGGTGTGACCTTTGTTACGATCAATCCGCCGCTAACCCTCTCCTCCAGAATCTGGTGGATTGCATCAGTCATGGCTGGTGCTGCTTTGCCAATCCCAACAAGAAGGATTCTTTCTATTCTTTTCAGATCGTATTCGTTATTGCCTATGCGCAATAAATCGCCGCTGAGAGTAACCCACCTGCACACCGCTGATCCCGGTTCAACAGCCTGGATGGCTGCAGCCAGTATCCTTTGAATTCCCATTCCTTGCGGGTGATGGCTGAGTGTATAGGTGGAAAAATCTTCAGCTGATACCATAATACAAATGATAGCATCGGAAGGTGGAAATTACAATTTATTTCTAGATCACAAGTGGTATATTTAATTCATTGGAGGCTTTTATGACCAAACCCAGAGTTTTTGTCACAAGAATGATCCTCGATCAGGGTTTGAAGATGATCCAGGAATTTTGCGATGCAGAAATCTGGCTGGATGAGCTGCCTCCAAGCCGCGATATCCTTCTTGAACGCGTTCAAGGCATGCATGGTTTGCTTACTCTTTTAACAGACAGGATTGATGCCGAAGTGATGCAAGCTGCAGGAAAGGACCTGCGCGTGATCAGCAATCATGCAGTTGGCTATGACAACATTGATATCGCTGCTGCCAACAGGCTTGGCATAACGGTAGGAAACACACCCGGGATCCTGACAGATGCAACGGCTGATTTTACTTTCAGCCTGCTGCTCAGCATGGCACGACGGATAACTGAAGCTGACCAGTATGTACGTTCAGGACAATGGAAAACCTGGGGTCCAGCTCTTTTGCTTTGTGCAGATATTAGTGCTGCCACCCTGGGGATCATCGGTTTTGGACGCATCGGTCAGGCAGTTGCCCGGCGAGCTAAAGGTTTCAATATGCAAGTAATATTCCACGATCCCAACCGGATTGAAAATGCTACCGGGTTGGATGCCCACCCGGTGGATCTGGATACTTTACTTCGTCGATCGGATTTTATATCCATCCATACTCCTCTCACAACTCAAACACACCATATGATCAATGCTGATTCCTTTAATAAAATGAAACCCAACGCAATCCTGGTAAATACCGCCCGCGGGAGCGTGGTTGATCCAACTGCTCTTTACACCGCACTCAAGCATAACTGCATCCAAGCTGCTGCCCTGGATGTAACCGAACCTGAACCTCTCCCCATGGATAGTCCGTTGCTTGAACTGGATAACCTCATCATTTGCCCCCACATTGCCAGTGCTAGCAATTCCACCCGTGCCAGGATGTCGCTCATGGCAGCAGAAAACCTGATCGCTGGCTTAAAAGGTGAGAAATTACCAAATTGTGTTAACCCGGAGATATTTGTTTAAGAAAAATTTATGGAATTTCCTATCCAATGGAAGTTATTCTGGAAACCCTTGTTGACCTGAATGGATTGAAGAGTATCCTCTTCTAAAAGTTGAAATTCTCACCTGCTCTCACTGGCATCATCCTCCACCACATCCCATTGTCCTTCGGAGACTGCCAGATTGATCAAGGACATATTATTATTCAATTAGCAAGTATTTTACAGGATCTCGATTATGACAAAAAAAAAGATCGCCCCTTACGGTTCCTGGAAATCCCCTATAACAACCGATCTGGTCACTGCCAATGCCATCCGAATAGATGAGATCATTTGTGAACAGGATTTCATTTATTGGCTTGAATTTCGCGCAAACCAGTCTGGTCGCCAGGTGATCGTTCGTCTCACTCGGGATGGGAACATTGCTGATATCACACCGCCTGAATACAATGTCCGCAACAGGGTCCATGAGTATGGTGGTGCATCCTACCAGGTTTTTAATGGAGTGATTTACTTCAGCAATTTTGAAGATCAACGCCTCTACCGTCAGGTTCCTGGAAGTGAGCCATTTCCACTTACTCCAGATAACCATGACCGTTACGCTGATTTCGCATTGGATGATAGGCATCATCGCCTGATCTGCATCCGTGAAAATCATGCAGAAAACGAGCAGGAAGTCATTAATTCGGTGGTCGCCATTTCTTTGACCGGAACGTCACCAATTGAGATCCTGATAACAGGTAACGATTTCTATTCAAACCCACGTATCAGCCCGGATGGAAGCCTTTTGTGCTGGTTGACATGGAATCATCCCAATATGCCCTGGGATGGCTGTGAGCTCTGGGTTGGGTCATTCGATGAGTCTGGAAATATTTTCAATGTCCACTGCATAGCTGGTGGACAGAACGAATCGGTTTT
>JBDRQK010000067.1:0-3501 GCA_043826315.1 Chloroflexota bacterium | reverse complement strand
CTATCAATAATGGAAGATCGACTGAAATGGGCAGGCAGATGTGACCTGCCCTTTATTGTATAATTAAATTTATGCTATCTCTTATTTCGTGCTACACTCAGCTTAGCTCGTCCTCCGCATCCGGTTCGAATAAATTAACCTAAAGACAGGCATGCATGCTAACCAAACTCAAGTACTTGCTGACCGGTTCCCCCCTGCCCAGCCAGATGATGGCTGACAAGCAACTTAACAAAGTCAGAGCGCTGGCGGCTTTTTCGCCGGATGCGCTCTCCTCCCTGGCGTATGCCAACCAGGAGATCTTCCTGGCATTGGTGATAGCCGGGTCGGCTGGACTTTCGCTGCAATTTCCCATTGCTTTATCCATTACCCTGCTGCTCGCTATTGTTGCCCTATCTTATACCCAAGTGGTACGCGGCTATCCGGGCGGAGGAGGCTCTTATATCGTTGTACGTGAAAATCTTGGTCTGTACCCCAGCCTGGTGACAGCCAGCGCATTGCTGTTGGATTACATTCTGACTGCAGCCGTCAGCCTGACTGCCGGGGTGGCTGCGATCGCTTCAGCATTCCCACAATTATGGGTACATCGAGTCTGGATCGCGCTCGGTTTGCTAACAATTATCACCTTATTGAACATGCGCGGAGTCCGTGAGTCTGGCACTGCCATGGCAATACCTGTTTACATCTTCCTATTCGCTTTCATTGGCATGTTGATCTATGGCCTGGTGCAGGCTGTCCTGCAGGGAACACCAACTCCACTGGTTGAGGTTGCCCCCACCGCGCTCAACCCCCTGGGGTGGTTCCTGGTGCTGCACGCTTTTGCTGCCGGTTGTACCGCACTGACCGGGGTTGAAGCCATCAGCGATGGCGTGGCAGCTTTTCAAACGCCTGCCTGGGTGAATGCCCGCAAGACCCTGATCATCATGACCTTGTTGATGGCATTTCTATTCTTAGGAAGTATGGGTCTGACACAATTCTTTGGGGTGGTAGCCGGTCCGAATGAGACGATCCTTTCCGCCCTGACCCACCGCCTACTGGGAAGCGGTCCTGCCTATTACCTGGTGCAATTTTCCACCCTGGCAATTCTAGCTGTGGCAGCCAATACCAGTTTTGGAGGTTTTCCGCGTATTTCTGCCATCCTGGCCCAGGATAAATTCATGCCGCGCCAGCTTTTTAATGTGGGAGACAGGCTGGTGTTCCATAATGGTATCCTGTTACTGTCCGGATTGACAGCGATCCTGATCATCACCTTCAACGGCAATTCCCACGCCCTGGTGCCTTTGTTTGCCGTTGGCGCATTCACAGCCTTCACACTATCTCAAGCAGGGATGGTGCTGCGCTGGAAAAAATTAAAAGAACGTGGCTGGCAGTTCAAAGCCTTCATCAACGGATTGGGAGCGCTCGTTACCGGAGCAACCTTGTTGATCATCAGTGCCAGCAAGTTTCTGCAAGGAGCCTGGATCTCCCTGCTGGTCATCCCGCTTATGGTGATCGCATTTCTCAAGATCCGAGACCATTACTTGAGTATTGGAAAGCAACTTTCCATGCATGGGCTGCCTCCTTCCTTGCGCCATTTTCCAAAACCACGCATTGTGATCCCGATCTCCGGAATTCACCGCGGCATGGTGGACGCAGTGAACTTTGCCTGCTCCATCTCGGACAGGGTTACGGCACTTTTCATTGATGTCGACCCAGGTCCGGATGAAAAAGAGGTGCAAAAACGATGGAATAACTGGTTTCCGGATGTTGAATTTGTGGTGGTTGAGTCCCCCTATCGCTCCCTGGTCGACCCTTTACTCACTTACCTAGACAAGACCGATGCTGAGCATAATGATGGACAACGAGCCATCCTGATCCTGCCGGAGATCATCCCGGCATCAAGCTGGCACGAGATCCTGCACAACCAGTCAGCAGAGGAGATCAAGAAAGCTGTTCTGTTCAGGCGGCGTCATTTCGGTCTGGAACGCATCATCATTGATGTGCCTTACCACCTTAAAAAGTGATGGGGAAAGATGTTAATATATAAGTACCTAATGAAAAATTTATACAAGCCTGGCAATATCTTCGGCAAGATGCAAGTCGGTGGGTGTATTAACATTCATGAAGATAATGCCCTGCGGGTCGAATTGGGATATTTTCTCCAGGTTGACAGAATGGACTTTTACCTCAGGAAACCAGGAGATCAACTTCCAGGCTTTTTGCCCCATGGCAGCCTGGACGGCTGGAAGACAGGTCTCGCGGCGGTAAACGGCATGCATAGGTTCAAGCCCTTCCTGACTGGAGGGAATGACCACATCCAGTGCCTGCTCCACCATGACATTGCGCTGGTATTCAAATAACTCCCGACTGGCAAAGGGCATATCACAGGCGACCACTGCCACCAGTGGATGGGAGGCAGCCTGCAGCGCAGTGTACAAACCTCCCAGTGCACCGCGGCCGGGTTCCAGGTCCGGGAAGAGAGGCAGTCCCAAGAAGCGGTAATCCTGCGGGTGATTGGTGGTGACCAGCACTTCATCTGCCAGAGGTGAAAGACGCTCAATGATATGCTGAATGAGTGCCTGACCCAAGAATGGCACCAATCCCTTGTCCGACCCCATACGACGCGATTCCCCGCCTGCCTGAACAGCCAATGTTAACATTGATATATTATATAATAGAAGGGTGATGATAAGGAGAAGCTTTGACCGAAATCACCGGTTTTTTGGATAAACTGACACGAGAAGCCGAACTGGTCCAGCAATTGGACTCAGGAGAGGTACGCTGCCTGGCGTGTGCCCAACGCTGCCTGGTGCGTCCGGGTCGACGCGGGATCTGCCAGGTACGCTTCAACCAGAATGGAAAACTTTTTGCCCCCTGGGGGTATGTAGCCGGGTTGCAGGCTGATCCGGTGGAGAAGAAGCCGTTTTACCACTTTTTGCCGGGAGCAACTGCCCTGACCTTTGGGATGCTGGGCTGCAATTTTCACTGCGCCTATTGCCAGAACTGGCTGACATCCCAGGCTGGTCGTGACCCGGTCTGTGATCAGGTTGTGAACCAGGTGCGTAAGGTCTCGCCCGAACAGATCGTGGATTTCGGCAAACGTATGGGTGCACAGGTGCTGGCTTCTTCCTATAATGAACCCCTCATCACCAGTGAGTGGGCTGCAGCGGTCTTCAAAGAAGCCACGCAAGCAGGGATGAAATGTGTGATGGTCTCAAATGGCTATGCCACTCTCGAAGCCCTGGAGTACCTTCAACCAACCATGACAGGCTACAAGATCGACCTGAAAACCATGCAGAATAAAAACTACCGCAGCCTGGGAGGTGTGCTGATTAATGTGCTCGACAGCATCCAAAAAGCACATGACCTCGGGATGTGGGTAGAGGTGGTCACTCTGCTTGTACCGGGTTTTAATGACAGCAATGCGGAATTGTGGGAGATGGCCAGTTTTATTAGAGGTGTTTCTCCTGCAATCCCCTGGCACATTACGGCTTTCCACAAGGATTATCACATGCAGGAGGCAGA
>JBDRQK010000066.1:0-10755 GCA_043826315.1 Chloroflexota bacterium | reverse complement strand
AATGGTAATGCCTGGAGATGATGTCAACCTGACGGTTGAGTTGATCGTACCGATCGCCCTGGAACAGGGACAAAACTTCGCCATCCGTGAAGGCGGTCTGACCGTCGGCGCAGGTGTGGTCACCAAGATTCTAGAATAGGTCGTAAATAAGAATGGCAACCAAGAAAAAAGGCGTACGTCCAGTAGTAACACTGGCATGTAATGATTGCAAGGAACGCAACTATACCACCGAGAAGAACCGGCGCAATGATCCAGGTAGAATGGAATTGAAAAAGTACTGCCCACGCTGCCGGAAACATACGGAACATCGCGAAACCAAGTAAACACCTGGTCAGGGACTAAAACCCCTGGCCAGTACTTAGGCCAGTAGCTCAATTGGTAGAGCTCTCGTCTCCAAAACGAGTGGTTGTGGGTTCAAGTCCTGCCTGGCCTGTTATCGATAACGCCGTCATCTCCTTAACGGGAGTTGCAAACGAGACGGCGTTTTAACCGTCAAATATTGAGGAGTTTCTCTTGGCCGGAAAAATCGAGAAAAAAAAGGCAGCAAAAAAATCAAATGCCATCTCACGCTTTGTACGTGAGACAGTAGGTGAGCTGCGTAAAGTATCCTGGCCGTCCCGCCAGGAGGCCATTAACCTGACGATCATTGTTTTAATCGTGATGGTTGTAACCAGCATTTTCCTTTATACAGTGGATATCATTGGGGCGCGTCTGCTCACGCTCGCGGTCGGATTGTAATCCCTCTTTTTGGAACTGGTGGTATTTTAGCCGAGGTATTGAATGAAAATGCAAGACCCGGAAGAGCAAATTGAAGAACCCATGGAATCTGATGCGGAGAATTCGCCTTCAGATGAGCCGGTTTTAAAAGAAACCGACAGCCTAAAATCTCCTCCTGAGAAACCAGCTGAATTGGAGCCTGGTGAAATTGAGGACGACCAACTTCTCTGGTATGTGATTCACTGCTACTCTGGTTATGAAAATAAAGTCCGTCACAATCTTGAACAGCGCATTGAAACCATGGGAATGAAAGACAAGGTTTTTGATGTAGTCGTACCGACCGAGGAAGAAATTGAAGTAAGGGATGGCAAACGCCGTACAGTGGAGCGTCATATATTTCCGGGTTATGTGCTGGTCAATATGGTATTGACCGAGGAATCCTGGTTTGTGGTTCGCAATACCCCTGGTGTGACCGGTTTTGTAGGAATGGGTCAATTACCCACTCCTCTGCGACCTGAGGAAGTATCACAAATCATCAAACGAATGGAAGCCGATTCTCCAACCATCAAAGTTTCATTCAAAGTTGGCGAACGTGTCCGCATAGTAGATGGACCATTCAATGATTTCCGGGGAACTGTCTCAGAGATCGATATGGAGAAGAACAAAGTGCGCGTTATGGTCAGTTTCTTCGGGCGTGAAACTCCCGTTGAACTTGACTTTTTGCAAGTTGAGAAAGCGTAACAGGCAAACTCAGCCTGAAGCGTGGGAGGGTGACCCGTTTCACCCGCTAAAACCACAAAGGAGATGAAATCGTGGCAAAGAAAATTAAAGCAATCGTAAGACTGCAGATCGAAGCCGGGAAGGCTAATCCTGCACCGCCAATTGGTCCAGCTCTGGCTGGTCATGGTATTAACATCATGCAATTCTGCAAGGAATACAATGCACGTACTTCCAACCGACTGGGCGAGGTATTGCCAGCGGAGATCACTGTTTTTTCAGACAGTTCGTTCACATTTATCCTGAAGACTCCTCCTGCTCCGGTTCTGCTGCGCAAAGCTGCTGGTATTGACAAGGGGTCATCCATCCCCAACAAAGAAAAAGTGGGCAAGGTGACCCGGGCCCAGGTGCGTGAGATCGCTGAATTAAAAATGAAAGATCTGAATTCCATCAATCTTGAAGGCGCAATGCTTCAAATTGAGGGCACCGCCCGCAGTATGGGAATCACCGTAGTCGACTAGGAATGTGGGAGGGCTGAAAGCAGCCCGCTTGCACCACAAAGGAGAAAAAATGTCCAAGCATGGAAAAAAATACATGGCCGCACTGGCTAAAATTGAACCAGAAAAAGCCTATAACCCCAGCGAAGCAATTGCGCTGGCAAAAGAGACTTCCAACACCAAATTTGATGCCACGGTTGAATTGCATCTTAATATGGGACTTGATCCCCGCCAGGCTGATCAGCTTGTGCGCGATGTAGTTGTACTTCCGCACGGACTTGGAAAATCAGTACGTGTGCTCGTTTTCGCTGAAGGTGAAGGTGCAGCACTGGCACGGGAAGCCGGAGCGGATGGTGTTGCTGATGACGAAGAAACCCTTGCCAAGATCCAAGCCGGGTGGACTGACTTTGATGTTGCTATTTCCACACCTGAAATGATGGGTAAGGTAGGAAAGTTGGGGCGTGTACTTGGTCCGCGTGGTCTGATGCCGAACCCCAAAGCCGGTACAGTTGTACCCGCTGATGATATGGCTCGTGCTGTAACCGAAGCCAAAGCCGGACGTGTGGAATTCCGCCTGGATAAAACCGCCAACATCCATTGCCCGATCGGCAAAGTTTCTTTTGATGAGAAAAAACTTTTCGACAACATGGCTGCGCTGATGGAAGCAATCAAGAGAGCCAAACCGGCTGCCGCCAAGGGCAACTATATTAAGCATGTTACTTTAACTACAACGATGGGACCTGGCATTAAAGTTGATCTTTCCCAGGTTCAGTCGATGGAAGTAGTCGAATAGCAATATTCGTGCCTGTGAACAATTAAATACTTCACCGAAGACAGCAGGTGTCCCGTGTGTATATCCGGCACTTAATTCCCTGCCCAGGTTGAAGACTTACATGACAGACCCACCAAGGGATTTGCTCCCGAATGTGGTCGGAAATTGTCAATTCTTGAAAGTCTTTGCCTGGTTCACTGGCAAAGACTTTTTAATTTTCTATTCAAAAATATGGGTGATCCCCCATTTTTTTGAGGAGAAAAACCCTTTAAAAGAAAGGAGGTGAAACTCTTTGGCTCTAACAAAAGAAGAAAAAGAAATCATCACGAATAAGTACCAGGAATGGATGGAAAAAAGCGCTGCTCTCATTCTGGTTGAATATACTGGAGTGAATATGAATACTCTGGATTCGATCCGAGTTAAAGTTCGCGAAGCTGGTGGCGAATTCCATGTCATCAAGAATACCCTTGCCAAACGCGCATTCGATGCTCTCGGGATGCCTATAGAACCCGGTTACCTGGAAAACAGCACTGCTATGGGATTTGCGTATGAAAGCGCCACCGGAGTTGCCAAAGCTCTGGCTGACTTCGATAAAAGCACAGAAGCTGTCAAGATCAAAGGTGGTTACCTGGGTAAACTGGTACTTAGTGCCAGTGATGTAAAAGCCCTGGCAGATCTGCCACCGCTTCCAGTCGTTCGTGCACAGTTACTGGGTACGATCCTGGCTCCGGCAAGCAAACTGGTAAGGACTTTGGCCGAACCTGGTCGCCAGATTGCAGCAGTTATCAATGCATATGCTAAAAAAGATGCAGCCCCTGTGGCAGCATAATCTAATAAAAGAAAATTAATTCGTACGAACAAGGAGTTTGAAATGGCTAATATCGATAAGTTGGTTGAAGAGTTAGGCAAGCTGAGTGTTATTGAAGCTGCCGATCTTGTTAAAAAGTTGGAAGAAGCCTGGGGCGTTTCTGCAGCTGCACCTGTTGCGGTTGCTGCTGCCGGTTCCGGACCTGCAACTACTGAAGCAGTCGAAGAGAAGACCGAGTTTGATGTAATTATCAAGGAAACAGGCCCGAAGAAGATCGAGGTCATTAAGGCTATTCGTCAGTTGACCCAACTTGGTCTTGGCGAGGCAAAGACCCTGGCAGAGACTGCCGGAGGCGTGGTTATGGCTCAGGTTGGCAAAGATGCCGCCAATGATGCCAAACAGAAGCTTGAAGAGGCCGGGGCAGTCGTTGCCCTGGTATAGTCTTCCAGACTTTAACCAATAATAACAAACCGACAGCCTGGATCTTAGAGCTGTCGGTTTGTTTATGTAAAGGTGTCAAGGTCTTATTGTCCGAATGAGATAGATACTCCTCCAAGGATGAGATTAATTATTTCCAGCGATTGCTGATTTTGAGGAGTTATTCAGAGATTTTTACTCATTAAATGGATCGAAATCCGGATTGGTACCAGCCCAAATGCAGGCAGCTTGCGAAAATTGGTTGCATTGCAAGCCATGTGAACAGCGGTGTCCGAGAACGCGCGGGTACTGGTCAGGTATGAAATCAGCCGGGTATACAAGAAGGGTTTCCAATGCCACTTCCAGATCCACATGATTGCAATAACAGGTTTTACTTACTTCCCATACTCGATCAGCCATGACAACCTCCATTAAGAATAATTTTCAGTTGTTGTACCAATAAATTGTCTTACCTAGGATTCCACGACACTTATTTAAGGTGGATGATTTCCAAATTTCCTTGGGGGAAAACGAAATATTCTTATACACGGTTTGTACCAAGGACCTAAAATAAATAAAAAAGACTGTTTCCCAGAATACTAATTGTTAATATACCATAGGTTAACCGTGATCATTTGGTTGATTTTCAGTGATATCACGTGCTTCTGCATCTACAATTTCATCATCGCCATGCGGATCTTTCCATGTGCCGGATAGAGTTTTCTTTAGAGACAGGGTGTGTTCATTGACGATATCTTCCGGGCACAGGCTGATGAACAGGGATGTACCGATCCAGATGATGGCGGCATCATCCAGAGCACCAATGACAGGAAGTGCCATTCCAGAAAGCATGTCGAAAGGTGATACCAGGTATACAAGGGAGGCGACAGGTAATATTTTTAGAAATATGTTAATGCGTTTATCCGAGATCAATAACCAGATCAGTTTGAAGTACTTGATAAAATCCTGGATCAGACCGCCATTTTGTGATGGGATTATGCTCTTTTTCTTTGGTTCTTCAGACATGGTTTTTCTCCTGGGTTATTTATATCAGAAATTTCCGGGTTGAACATACGTAAATAAAACCTTATATATTTTATATACGCTTAATATGGTTCCAGATTTCAAAATCCTCTCCAGATGGGGGCGAAGATTCGCAATTATGTTTCTGTTACCTCCGAAATCACCTTCTATCCGAATTATTGTGTGATACAAATGTCAGTTACAATAAGCTCGAGGTGACACTTGTCCATTGAATTAAACCTTATTCAGGCGATTTTATTTGATGTGGATGGCACTCTCAGTGATACCGATGATCTATACACGGAAAAGCTGAAAAGGGTGTTACAACCATTTCGCTTATTATATCCCGGGAAGGATCCTGGCAGGATTGCTCGCAAGATCATTATGGCGCTGGAAACTCCAGGAAATCTCTTGATCGGTTTGCCAGACGTGGTCGGGTTCGATGATGAGATTTTCGGCTTGATGGATTTCCTGGCACGTCACTCACACCCAAAGCCCAAAGAGCATAAGGTCGTACCCGGAGTTCGGGGAATGCTGGTCGATCTGAGTCGCCGTTACCCGTTGGCTGTGGTCAGTGCCCGCGATGAACGAACCACCCGCATGTTCCTGGAAAACACCAGGTTATCCCAATATTTTCAATACATTGCCACTGCACAAACTTGCAAGCATACCAAACCTTATCCCGACCCGCTCTTGTGGGTGGCGCAGAAAATGAATGTGCCAGTGGAGGCGTGCCTGATGGTGGGGGATACAACTGTGGATATTCGGGCTGGAAAATCTGCCGGAACCCAGACAGTAGGCGTATTATGTGGCTTCGGAGAAAAGACTGAACTGGAGAACAACGGGGCGGATTTGATCCTTGAGACAACTGCTGACCTGGCGACTATATTAAGCCAAAGTGAATGAAACTTTAAAACTACGGGTTACGTATATTTACTTGAAAGATAATTATCAAGAAATGAGGAGTTGATCCATGTACCGAAAAATAAGTTCAGTATTATTCATCCTGATGTTGGGTGTCAGCGCCTGTGGTGTCTCGTTCGAACTGCCAGATATCACACCTGGACCCACTGAAACCTTCCAGATCGAAGCCATGCAACCCAAGGACTCGGCCAATCCAACCAGGCTCATGCTTACTTTTGGGGCGGGTGAGCTCAATATAACCCGCGGGTCGGAAATCCTGGTTTCCGGTATGGCAACTTATAATGTGGCTGATTTTAAACCAGAAATCACCAGCAGCGATAACACAGTTTATGTGAAACAGGGCAGCTATACCCTCAACAAAGTGCCGAATTTCAGCAAAGTTCTTAATACCTGGGATCTGAAACTTGGCTCAATGCCAATGGATCTGGAGATCACTGCTGGTGCATACCATGCCGACCTGGAACTGGGAGACCTTTCTCTGACCAACCTGACAGTAAAAGATGGCGCCTCAGATGTACGGCTGATATTTTCGGAACCGAACCGGGTAGAGATGAACCTGATGCATTACGAAACAGGTGCATCCCAGGTGACACTGAAAGGCTTGGCAAACGCGAATTTTTCCATTTTAAAATTCAGCGGTGGTGCGGGAAACTATTCCCTGGATTTTTCAGGCAATTTGCAGCGTGATGCCTCGGTCAGTATTAATGCTGGTTTGGGAAACCTGACGATTATCATCCCGGATGGAATGCGGGTTCAATTAACCATCGATGGTAACCTGGCTAATATTAATGTTGGCAGTAACTGGAACCGACAAGGAAAAACATATTCACAGTCCGGTGAAGGACCTTTGTTGACCATAGCAGTCGATGTGGGAGCAACCAACCTGACAGTGACGGATAATTAGAAAACATAATAATTAACATTAAATCCGCCCTCAACCCTGATCTGAGAAAAGTCAGGACGAGGACGAATTTTTTTTAGATGCATGAATTTGCAATATTGGGGTATTAATTGGTTTATTTATGATATTTGGAGTAAAAGGTCATATTTCCAGCATGACCAAAATCACTTGATAATAGAAGATAATGAATATACAATTATAAAGATAAATTATATCCATATTACCCGAGAGGTTATCCATGCAAATTACAAAGCAGGCTGATTATGCTGTTCGAGCAGTACGTTATTTATCCGAAAGATACGACCCCAGTCTTGAGATGAATGAGCAAAACCGTGCTCCCACCAGAGAAATAGCCGAAAAACAACATATTCCCGGATCTTTTTTGGCCAAGATAATCTCCCAACTTTCAACTAGAAAGCCTCCATTGCTAAACACATCACGCGGAGCAAGTGGTGGTGTTACTTTGGCGAAAGAACCCAAGGATATCTCACTTCTGGATGTTGTTGAAGCCATTGATGGTCCGATCTATCTGAATGAATGTGTTTCAGATTCAAACAAGTGTACCTTTGATGACGATTGTCCGTTAAAACCCATCTGGAGCGAGGCACAGGAAGTGTTGGTAACGAAGCTCAGATCCACCCGGTTTAACCAATTTTCCAACGGACACAAGAAATAAACAAACCATTCAATCCATAAGTTGTAACTTTTTAATTATTTGGGTGACAACCAATAATTAAAGATTAACCCTGGCGAAGCACCTCTCACAGCGTATAATAGTTGTGAGGGGTTGTTCTTTAAGGAATAAAGATGATTGAAGAATCCGAAGGAATCGTGACCGGGTTATGTTAATTGCGTGATCCACCCAATTACGCCCGGTGGTTCTTTTAATTAGAATCAATAAATATAGGAGTAGAAACATGTCTGAATCTCGTGTGGTGCGCGCCCCGCGCGGAACGCAACTAACCTGTAAATCCTGGTTGACCGAAGCAGCCTATCGCATGATACAGAATAATCTTGACCCTGAGGTGGCTGAAAAACCTGAAAACCTGGTTGTGTATGGTGGACGCGGCCAGGCAGCCCGAAACTGGGAATCTTTTGATGCCATTCTAGTGACCCTGAAGGATTTGGAAGATGATGAAACGCTTCTGGTGCAGTCGGGCAAACCGGTGGCGGTTTTTAAAACCCATAAGGACGCACCGCGAGTGCTGATCGCCAATTCCAACCTGGTTCCGCATTGGGCTACCTGGGAACATTTTGATGAACTGGTTGCCCGTGGTTTGATGATGTATGGACAGATGACAGCAGGGTCATGGATCTATATAGGTACACAGGGGATCTTGCAGGGGACTTATGAGACCTTTGGGGCACTGGCCAAATTAAAAGGCTGGAGTTCGCTTAAAGGGAAATTTACCCTGACTGCAGGATTAGGGGGCATGGGTGGAGCCCAGCCGATGGCAATCACCATGAACGAAGGCGTGGGCTTGATCGTTGAAGTTGACCCGGAACGTGCCGAGCGCAGACGGGCGATTGGATATGTGGACAGCGTGGTGGATAACCTGGAAGAAGCAATGACCCTGGTCGAAGAGGCTGTGAAGCGTGAAATCCCCCGCTCGGTGGGGCTGATCGGAAATGCTGCGGATGTTTATAGTGAGCTGGTCGGGCGTGGCGTGGTCCCGGATGTGGTTACCGACCAGACATCTGCTCACGAGGCATTGATGTATATTCCCAGCGGGTTGAGTGTGACCGCAGCGGATGAATTGCGCCTATCCAACCCCGGTGAATACAAGCAACGGGCGATGGCATCCATGACAAAACATGTACAAGCCATGCTCGATTTTAAACGCATGGGGGCGGAAGTGTTTGATTATGGCAATAACCTGCGCCAACAGGCTTTTAATAATGGTTTAAAAGATGCTTTTGAATTCCCGGGTTTTGTACCTGCCTACATTCGACCATTGTTCTGTGAAGGCAAAGGACCGTTCCGCTGGGTGGCGTTATCAGGGGACCCGGAGGATATTTATCGTACGGATGAAGCCGTCATGGGGTTATTTCCAGAAGATGAACATCTCAAACGGTGGTTGAGGATGGCCAGGAAGCAGATACCATTCCAGGGATTACCGGCGCGAATTTGCTGGCTTGGATATGGGGAACGTGCCAAAGCAGGTTTGAAATTCAACGAGATGGTGGCAAATGGCATCCTAAAAGCCCCGATCGTGATCGGACGGGATCACCTGGATGCCGGTTCGGTTGCCAGTCCAAACCGTGAAACCGAAGCCATGCTGGATGGGTCGGATGCTGTCTCGGATTGGCCGATCTTGAATGCCATGATCAACGCCATTGGAGGTGCCACCTGGGTTTCTTTCCACCATGGCGGCGGTGTGGGTATAGGCTACAGTCAGCATGCCGGGCAGGTGATCGTAGCAGATGGCACTCCTGAAGCTGCCAGGAGACTTGAACGGGTGTTAACCACTGACCCGGGTCTGGGAGTTGTTCGCCACGCGGATGCTGGCTACCCCCCTGCTATCGAAGCTGCCCACCGACATGGTATCAAGATGCCGATGTTGAAGCCGAAATGAAATTTAATGGATGCGTATGCTGGAATAATAATTTTGCTCGTAAAAGGCACAAGTATATTTTACTGTAAGGAGGGATGATGGGAAAAACTGGATGGGTGTGCATGGGTCTGCTGCTATTGAGCGCTTGTTCGATGATGGGTTCGCAGACTTCCACACCGATACCAACAATAACACCTACACCGGATGCGAGCAGAGAAGAAGAACGCGTTTATGCAACCTTGATCGAGACCTTATATCCGACTGATCTGCTGGTCATAATGGAAAAGACGCAGACAGATGTGCTTGAGCTGGCTTCTGATGAGATCTACCAGCATGTTGAAGAATCTTTGCTGCATCTTTCAGCGGATACGTTGGTAGATTTTAAAGCACACAATGATAGTTCTTATCCTTTAAAGACCAGTATGATATTGGGAAGCCGATACATTTTACTTTCCGAAAAAGATAAGCAAGAACTGTTCCGGATCAACCAAAGCGGCTGGGATGTATTTTATAATCGCTATCCCGATGCGCCAGGCATCATTACCCTTTCCAGGGTTGGTTTTAATGCACAGATGGATCAAGCTTTAGTGTACCTGGGTATTCAGAGTCACTGGTTGGCAGGTTCGGGGAGTTTTTTCCTGCTGAATAATGTTGGGGGGGAGTGGATAATCGATCAGCAGGTGATGACCTGGGAATCATGATTAGATAAGTCCATGTAATGCCACCTTTTATTGATACTATTCATAAAGTTCTTTCTGTAAACTACTACCAAGGAAAGCTTCAAGAAGTGAGCAGGGGAGAGAAAATTTTGAAAATATCAAAATTAATATCAATAATATTGATAATATAATTGACAAATATAAATTATTGAATATAATATTTGTATTAATTTATCCATGCATATTGAATGGATGATTTTAGGCGAACCTTGAGGATGTAAATGGAAAAAAACAGCAAAGCTCCACTATTGACCAGGACCTTGATCATTCTGTTATTCAGCATGATCCTGGCAAATATCGGTGGACAAATGTATGGACCGCTACTACCTTTGTACGTGCAGGACTTGGGTGCTGATATTAATCAGATAGGGATCTTTTTTGCGTTGTCAATGATCGCACCGCTTTTGTTCCAAATTATGGGTGGCTGGATATCGGATGCCATTGGTCGTGTTCAGGCAATAGCCATCGGCAGCCTGGCTGGTTTGGCTGGCTACATCGTATTCACTATCGCTCCCTCGTGGTGGTGGCTGCTGCTGGCGATTACAGGGGTTTCGATGGCAAGCTCTTTCGTGGGACCCAGTTTGAATGCTTTTGTGGCGGAAGAATCGTCCGAGGCGACGCGCGGCAAGGTATTCAGCATTGTTCAAGGCACTTTCATGGTGGTGGGTGTGATCGGCGCTCCGCTGGGAGGTTTCCTGGCAGATA
>JBDRQK010000065.1:0-4678 GCA_043826315.1 Chloroflexota bacterium | reverse complement strand
TTTACCCGGTCCGCATATTTCCCAAGGAACTGCAATTGGATCAGCGCCTACCCCTGGCAGATCACCCGCTCTGCCAGCGCGTTTTTGATGGGACCAAGCCACTGCTGCTTCAAAGCGATAACCCTGAAGCAGGTGAATTTGAATTGTTTTTACATAACTTCGCCCAAAACTTGTGCATCGTCCCCCTCCAATTTAACGGACAACCCTTCGGAATTTTGCTGCTGGGAGAGGCACGCGAAACAGCGCGAGAACCATTCACAACAGAAAAACTCCGCCTGGCCGAAAGTATCGCCGATCAAGCAGTCAACGCTTTACATCGTGCCTTATTGAGTGAACAAGCCAGCCATCGTTTGAAGCACATCGCCTGCCTGAGAGAGATTGACAGCGCCATTGCTTCATCTTTCGATCTGCATCTCAGCCTGGAGGTGATCCTCAAGCATGTCATTGAGCAATTGGAAGTGGATGCCGTCGCTGTTTTGGTGGTCAATTCCAGCCTGCAAAGACTGGAATATAGAGGCGGACGCGGCTTTCGTTCGCAAGCAATTGACCATATGGATCAGCACTTGGATGAAGGTCAGGCTGGCCTATCCATCCGTGAGCGCCGCATGATACATATCCCGGATGTTGCTGCCAGTGTAGGCTCCTTTACCCAATCCGAAATAATGAAAGCAGAACAATTCTCTGTTTACATCGCCATACCGTTGATCGTAAAAGGGAAAGCCAAAGGGGTGCTGGAGATCTATCACCGCTCGCCTCTCGATCCTGATCAAGAGTGGTTCGAGTTTCTCAATTCCCTGGCCGGGCAGGCCGCGCTTGCTATTGATAATGACCAACTGTATTATGGATTGCAGCGCTCCAACATCGAACTGGATCTGGCGTATGACGCCACCATCGAAGGCTGGTCACAAGCCCTCGATCTGCGCGATCAAGAGACCGAGGGTCATTCCCAACGGGTAACCGAAATGGCAGTCAAAATGGCTCAATCCTTTGGGATCTACGCTGATGAACTCAGGCAGGTCCGTTGGGGTGCGCTGTTGCACGACATCGGCAAGATGGGCGTGCCGGATAGCATCCTGCTTAAGCCCGGTCCACTGACGGATGAAGAATGGGTGGTCATGAAAAAGCACCCTCGTCTTGCCTACGAGATGCTTGCGTCCATTCAATACTTGCAAAAAGCGCTGGATATCCCGTACTGCCATCATGAAAAGTGGGATGGCACAGGCTACCCGCGCGGTTTGACAGGTGAGCAGATCCCACTGGTGGCGCGTATCTTTGCTGTTGTGGATGTCTGGGATGCATTGATCTCTGATCGCCCCTACCGCGAGGCCTGGTCTGAAGAAAAAGCACTCAAACACATCCAGGAGCAGTCCGGCATACACTTTGATCCGAAAGTGGTGAAAGCATTTCTTTTGGACTATGGATAAAAAGGATAAACCATGAAAGGATTACGGGGCAATCCTATATTCCGACCTAGCGCAATATCTCGAAATAGCGTAAGGTCACCTCGCATTGCTCCGATAGACTGCGTAACACCTATAAACTGATATGTGAACTCCAATGGTCTTGAGTTTTTAAATAACTTCCTCAATATTCAAAATGCAGTAAGGTGAAGTAATGGATCAAATGGATCTGTCAAAAAATATTGCAAATGACGAAGACCGGCAACTGGCAGGCATTCTTAGCATACTCATTTATGCTAGTGGGGGCATGTTCTTGTTTTTAAGTATCACCGGTATATTTTATAACGATAAGCGGATGATTGTGGTGACACTGTTGGGCTGTGCTGCCCTCATTCTGCCAATGGTTTTACTCAAGCGCCGTCATTTACGTACCAGTAGCTTGTTTTTTACGCTGATCATAATGGGTATTGTAACCTTCCTCGCTACGATCGGCCAGGGCATTCGTGATTTGGGTATTGTAACATTCCCCATCCTCTTTATTTTTGCCGGCCTGGCTTTGGATCGCAAATATTTTAGACTATGCATTGGGTTGGCTTTGGTGGCAATCGGCTGGTTATCCTTTGGGGAGACATTTGGGTGGTTCACCCCGGTACCCTTCACCGAGGGAAATTGGATCTATCTCATCGAGGTGACAATTCTTTTGTTGATTGCTGCATTGGCGGTGGATCTGCTGGCAATGAATTTGCGACGGAATTTGGAGCAGGCGCGGACTGAAGTCGTGCAACGCAAACAGGCGGAGGAAGCACTGCTGCAAGCGAAGGAATACGCTGAAAACCTGATCCATACAGCAAATGTGATGATCGTCGGGTTGGATGTCTCCGGGAATATCACCGTTTTCAACAAAGCTGCTGAGGTAATTTCCGGCTACACGCGGACAGATTTGGAGGGCAAGAACTGGTTTGAGACCCTGGTACCCAGGAACAAGTATACCCAGGTCTGGGAGGAGTTTACCCGGCTGTCGCAGGGCGGGATGCCTGAGTCTTTCGAGAATCCCATCTTAACCAAGTCCGGCGAGGAGCGGCAGATCGCATGGCAGAACAGCACATTGTGGGAGCAAGGCAGTGCTACCGGAACGATCTCTTTTGGCCTTGACATCACCGAGCGTAAGCGTTCGGAAGTTGCCCTGCGAGAAAGCCAGGGCAGGGTCTCCGAAGCACTGGAATTCAACAGGAAAATCCTGGAGACTTCATCCATTGGAATCATGACCTACGAGAAATCGGGCCAATGTACCTTGGCCAATGCAGCAGCAGCTAGGGCGGTGGGGGCTACGGTGGACAAGCTTTTAACACAAAACTTTCATAAAATAACCTCTTGGAAGCAATCCGGGATGTATCAGGCGGCGACCAGGGCATTGGACACGGGTAACGAACAATGGCTGGAAGTTCCTGTATTAACAACGTTCGGGAAGGATGCGTGGTTGAACCTTAGCTTCTCGTCGTTCGATTCCGGTGGCGAACAACAGCTTTTAGTGTTCATGTCTGACGTCACGGAGAGCAAACGAGCTGACCAAAAAATAGTTGCCTCCGAAACCAAACTGCGTGCCTTGTTCGCTGCCATGAAAGACGTGGTCATCGTCTATGATACTGACGGGCGCTATATCGAGATCGCACCCACCAACCCTGCAAATCTCATCCACCCGCCGGACGAAATGCTGGGAAAAACCGTGCTGGAGGTCCTGCCGAAGGAACAAGCCACCTTTGTGCTCGCCAAGATCGGCGAAGCCCTCCAGACACGAACAGTTGTGACTGGTGAATATTCCATGCAAATCGACAACAGAATGGTCTGGTTCGCCGTCAGCGTCTCGCCGCTCTCGGAAAACACCGTCATCTGGGTGGCGTACGAAATTACCGAACGCAAACGCTTTGATGTCGTCCAGAATGCAATTTACAGGATCACCCAGACTGCGATCACTTCCGAAGGTATCGCTGTCCTCTACCATTCCATCCACTCCATCCTGGGAGAATTGATTCCGGCGGAGAATTTCTATATTGCACTATACAACGCGGTCACTGGATTTTACAGTTTTCCCTATTTTGTTGATCAATATGATGAACCACCAACCGAGTCTACAAAAATAGCGGGTTTGACCGGATTTGTACTTCGTACCGGATGCCCTTTATTGGCATCCCGGGAAGTTTACGACCGTCTTGTCCAGCAAGGTGAAGTGGAGGTAGTGGGGACGGTGCCTATGAGCTGGATCGGTACGCCATTGAAAGCGGAAGACCGTACGATCGGCGTAATGGCGGTGCAAAGTTATATTGAGAGGGTTCACTTTACCCAGCAGGATTTGGATCTTTTAGGTTTCGTCTCCGCCCAGGTAGCCCAGGCCATCGAGCGAAAGCGTTTGGAAGAGGAGATCCGCAACCTGTCATTGACCGATGAATTGACCGGGTTATACAACCGGCGGGGATTCATGCTCCTGGCAGAACATGAGGTGAGATTGGCCAAACGTTTGAAGAGAGCCATGCTATTGTTCTTTGGTGATGTGGACGGCCTCAAGATGATCAATGATACCCACGGGCACGCCCAGGGCGACCTGGCTTTGAAGGATATCTCAGCCATCTTGAAAAAAACCTTTCGAGAGACCGATATAATGGCCCGCCTCGGCGGGGATGAGTTCGTGGTCCTGAATGTGGATGCTTCAATGGAAAGCGCGGAACTCCTGGTAAACCGCATCCAGGCTGCCCTGAACGGATGCAACCAACAGGGCGACAGGCCCTATCAACTGTCCCTTAGCCTGGGTATTTCACGTTATGATCCTGAGGCGCCTTGCACAGTTAGTGAATTGATCGCCCAGGCAGATGGTCGGATGTACCAGCAGAAACAAGAAAAGCAAAGAATAAAGTAAGCCAGGCAAAGGTACAACTGTCGCTGTTCGAATTCCTCTGCCTGTTTCTCCTTGTCCCGTGCCTTTTATCGCACCTGGCATATAGTCTCGCCGCTCAGTAATCATCAAAGAAAGACATTTCTTTATTCCCAACGTCAAGGGAGCTACTGTTCCACCCACTATTTCCGGTCTAACTGAAGCATCCTATCCACAATAGCGCCGACTTTATAGGCATAAGAACAACCGCACTGTGACGGGCAGTGCGGTCGGTAGCTCAGTCAACGAATGTCGCCGTCGAGCGTCGTACCAGAGACTAGATCACCTCCTTTGCAGGAGAAATAATCAATCTTTATGCATGTGTCCAGCCGGCAGTGTTGAGTGTTGCTGCAGA
>JBDRQK010000064.1:0-6416 GCA_043826315.1 Chloroflexota bacterium | reverse complement strand
AAATTCTGTTCACCGGTTGACTTACGGGAGTTTTTCGTCTATATTACCTGCAATCTTCGCCTACCCAAAAAAGGAATGCAACCATGCCTGACCGTCAAATTTACGTGCTTTCCCCCAAAGCATTAAGCGCAGAAACCATAGCCGTGGCTTTTGCCAAGACCTCACGTGCACCCGAATCATTTCGGGAGATCGCAGCCGAATTGAGTGATGAATCTTCGGCGCGTTTCCATGAAAAATGGGTTGTGGGTTACGGGCATGCTTCGGTGGCTGAGCATGCGATCTTGCACCTGGCTTTTGAAAATGTCTCACGGCTGGCGGTGGAAAACATTGAGTCCAACCGGCTGGCTTCCTTTACAGAAAAATCCACCCGCTACCAGAAGTGGGGCAGCCAGGACTTCTTCATCCCGCCCGAACTGGAGCAACATGCCCTGCGGGATGAGTACATGGCAGCCTGCCGTTTTCTGTTCGATACGTATGAACAGTCCCTGCAACCCGTTCGCAAGCTGATCGAAGCACATACACCCATGCGACCAAACGAGAATGAGGCATCCTATGACAGGCGCATCCGGTCGCAATATGTGGATTCGTGCCGCTTTCTTCTGCCAGCAGCTTCTCTGGCCAACCTGGGCATGACCGCCAACGCCCGCATCCTTGAGAACAGCATTCGAAAAATGCTCTCTCATCCCCTGGCAGAAGTACGCCAGGTGGGGCAGGAAGTGAAACAGATGGCTTTGACAGAAACTCCGACCCTGGTCAAATATGCCAACCCCATTCCCCATCTGGAATCTGCCCGGCAGGCTTTTGGCTCGCAACCAGCTGCGAACAAGAAGGAAGGTGACTGGTGCCAGTTGGTGGATTATGACCGGGATGGGGAAACACGATTATTGGCAGCGATTTACTACCGCTTTGGTGATATGCCCTATGAAGCCGCATTGCACAAGGTACGCACCAGCAAGGGGGTTGAACGGGCACAAATGGCAGAAGACCTGCTGGGAAAACTGAGCCGCTATGATATTCCTCTGCGTGAGCTTGAATATACCAACTATACTTTTGACCTGGTCATGGACCAGGGTGCTTATGCGGAATTCAAGCGCCACCGCATGATGACCCAAACCCCCCAGGAGCTGACTACACGTTTAGGTTATTGCGTACCATCCCAGATGAGAGAAGCAGGGTTTGAGAATCAATACAGGCAGGCCATGCAAATATCCATAAGCATGTATGAAAAGCTGGTGGATTGGAACCCGCACGTGGCTTCCTACATTGTGCCCAATGGATTTAACCGCAGGGTTTTATGCACTTTTAACTTGCGGGAAGCTTACCATTTCTGTCAACTACGCTCGGCTGCCAATGCGCATTACTCCATCCGCCGGGTGGCTCTGCGCATGGCTGAGCAGATCCAAATGGTTCACCCCCTGCTGGGAAAATACATGCATCTGCCTGAAGATGAGACCTGGCAAAGCGTTGAGACAAAGCATTTCAGTGATGGGGATAACAGCTAAGAGGAAATAAAATTTACAGCAAAGTTAAGAAGTCGCGAAGATAGCCCAATTCCAAGTATTATTTTCAGTTGACAATCTTCGTACCTTGTTATCTCAGTAATCTATAAAGAAAATATCAAACTTACTGGTTGAAATATATAAATATACGGGAGTTACACCGCTTATCCCCAAAAGTTTGTTGCGATGGTTATTCGTGAAATTCTTCCACCTGATAGGTCAAAACATCCAGGTGTTTACGGCGCCAAAGGTCACTCTCCACACCCATCTTGTAACACAGCTGTTCGAGGAACTCTTCTTTACTGGTCAGTTTTTCCCAGACTTGCGGTAAAAAGGTAGCCCGTTTCCAGCCATCCTTAATGATGACTCCGTCCAGACCAGGCTGCAGTTTATTGAGCAGGTCTTCGGGTGTGGTGTACTCAAGCGGTACTGGCACAGTCAATCGTGAGATCTCAATATGGATGTCCTTCAGTTCTGCCTCTCCCACCTGCGGGAAGCGGTAATCCTCCAGGGCAGCAGCCACGGCATGATCACGCACATCTTCTGCCAGGGACTTGGCAGGTTCCAGGGCACCCACGCACCCGCGTAACTCTCCAGACAGGGTAAGAGTCACAAAACTAGCCCCAAGAGCCTGCATGGACGGTGTCATGGCAGCCAAATGCAAGGGAGGCAGACCCTGCCCACGGACAGCATGTTCGATTGACTGGCGCGCCAATTTCAATAACATGGATCTTTCAAGCCGGGTTAATGTTTCTTTCATAAAACCTTTCCATTATTAGAAGCTAATCTAAAATCACAAGGGAGGAAGTGGAAAATTTTTATCTCTTTTGTGTAGGTCACATTAGAGTATGATAATCCTGGTCATGATACAGAAGTGGTTTTCCAGATTGGGCAGTGCACAAGGCATCCACTTCGCCGATGAAAAGGGTATGCAGGTTGGCATCATACGTATGTACGATATGGCAGTCCAGGTACGCCAACCCACCAACAATGAAAGGAGCACCACTGGTCAGGGTTTCAATCGCTATTCCCATGAAGCGATTGTCATCCATTGCGGGGATTCGACCAGCGAACCGGTCGGAAATTTCTTTCTGATCGTCAGCCAGTATGGTGACACCGAAATGTTTACTATTTTGTACCAGGTCATGGGTTCGACTTGTCTTTTCGAGAGATACCAGAACAAGAGGGGGTTGCAAAGAGATGGATGTGAATGCGCTTACCGTCATTCCGTGAAATTGGTCTCCATCTTTTGCTGTAACTACCGTAATACCACTGGTCCAGTTTCGCATCACCTGGCGCAGATCTTCATTTTCATCCAACATCCAATTACTCCATAATAAGAATTATATCAATTATTCGTTGGTGGGTAGTGGCGGGTAGCAGGATCGAAGGTTGTTGATAAGAAGTATTTCAGATCGTGATCTTAAGAACTTTGGCGATACTATCCAATAATTCTTGGGGGCTGAAAGGCTTGCCGATGTAATCATCCACTTTGGCGATTTCCAAACCCAGAACTTTGTCTATGAGTTGAGACTTAGCGGTAACCACAATGGTTGGAATATCCCGTGTAGTTTCATCATCTTTCATTTGCTGGTATACCTGCCAACCATCCATACCTGGCATCATGATGTCGAGGATCACAAGATCTGGTTTTTCCTGGTGAATAAGGTCCAGACCATCCTGCCCTTTGGTCGCCACTTTAACGGTGAATCCATGCCTGGAAAGTAATACGTGGAAGAGTTCAAGCATATCGAGATCATCTTCAATGCATAGGATCTGTTTCATGTGCAAATCTCCCAACTACAATTTCCAAAAGCGAGAAATAATTATTGCCAGATAATGAAGAATAAAGTGCTTTTTCAGATATGAAGATGGTATTTGCAGTTTATCCTTCACTGGATATCGATAACAATTACCTCTCCATCAATAATTGTACCATGATGAAAAATAAATTTTCTCTTCAAAAAACTCTCTTTTTACAATGAAAGATTATTAGCTGTCCATCAGGTTGCGGTGCCTTGTAGAGGTGCCTGCATAGGCGGATTGGAAAACTGGCACCGCTCAATTTTCAAAGTGGATGTAAAATAGAGATGCAACAAAATTGGAGGCTATAAATATGGCTCGTTCAAAATTTGATGGTGTTATCGAAGCTGTTCGTTACTCGGCCAATGGTCAGATTGACATGGTGCGGATCTTTGAGCTACGCTGGTTGGTCTTTTCTGACAGAATTCTTCTGAACCGGACTGCCTTGCTGGAGCGATTATCCCAGGGAAAGCGTTTTGTGACTGGCCAGAGAATAATAAACAAGGGTAATATGTTTGAAACAGGCAAAAGTGTGCATCTCTCTGGTGGTCCGAATGCGATCATCACCACCAAGGATCAGGCTGGCAACCAGGATTTTTTGGCAAATGTGCCAGTTTTTTAAAATTTATTCGAAGTTTTATTAATGGACTGTCACGAATGTCAGGATAGAATAAAACTGATTTCAAGGATCTTCATCCACCAAGTTCAGACGAAGCAGCCGCCTGCTGTGTGTGTAGAATATTCGATATATTTTACATAAAGCAAGTTGAAAAAATTCAATTTACAGGGGAGCCGGTTAAGTTTTACATCACCGTTAGGCAGCGTGACCACAGATAATCAAAAGTCTCTAACGTACGTTAATCCCATCTGATAAAGGATGAAGGAGGGCAGGCATATGCGATTAATTGACCATACTCCCTATCTCTCGGAAAGTGGTGAGATCTCATTAGGCAACCAGATCCTGGCTGCGCTGAAATATGGCACGGAGTGGTATCCAGCGATCAAAGCCCAGCAATTTGTCGTTGACAACTTGAACCGTAACCTTGCTAAAGGATATACACTCCTGCGCAATATTGTTCTTCCAGGCAGCAGGGCTACCATCCCTTTAATCCTGGTGGGTCCCGCCGGGATAAGTGTTATTGTTGTCACCAATCTGAAAGGTACCTATCGGGCAAATAATGATAACTGGGAAGTGATCGAAGGCGATAAGAGCAGATCGGCCAAGTCCAATCTGCTGGTACTGACATCCAAAATGACCCGTGCAGTCCAACTTTTTTTAAGAAAGCGAGGTATTGAAGCTGTTGAGGTGGATGGTGTGCTCATCTGCGTTGAAGCGGGAATGCATGTTGAAAGCTCCCGCCCGATCGTGCGGGTGGTCATGCGGGATGCGATTGAGCATTTTGTGATCTCACTAAATCAAGCGAACTTAACACTGACTGATAATTTGGTCCAAACTACCATAAGCATGCTTACCGAGCAAGGATCCAACCAACAACCTGCTCCAGCAGTTGAAGGATCTGTATCACAACCCGTGGATGGTTCCGTAGTAAACCCTGTAATTGAGGATGTTTTTCCATGGTCAGATAATTTTTTAGATTTCGAATTTAAGGATGACCCATCCCAGGATCTTGAAAAACCATTCCGTTTTTCATCGGAACCCACAATGGAATCTTCTCCAATTCAAAAAGAACGTCAATCAGTTCCCCTTCAGTTAAAATTCGATAAAAAACAATGGATCGTACTTATCTGTTTTGCATTGGTGGAGATAACCATCCTGCTGGTATTTTTCTGGCTGGTTTATAGCAATAGTTGAGCATCCTATTTTGACACATCCATTTCTTTCCATCATTATTCCGGCCTACAATGAAGAAACCCGCCTGCCTACTTCATTGGAGAAGTTATATGAATTCCTGGGTTCTCAATCTTACACTTTTGAAGTTATGGTGATGGAAAATGGCAGCACTGACCGGACTCTTCAGGTGGGACGGGAATATGCGAGTCGTCTACCCAACCTGCGCATCATGCACCTGGATAAAAAAGGCAAGGGGTTGGCTGTAAGACAGGGGATCGCCGAAACCAATGGTCAATACCGGTTTATTGCAGATATTGATTTTTCCATGCCCGTGGAAGAGATCAACTTTTTCCTGCCACCGGTCTGCAATGTGGATATTGCCATTGGCTCACGCGAGATCCCTGGTTCAGTTCGTTATAGTGAGCCACTATTTCGCCACTTTACCGGGAGGGTGTTCAATTTTCTGATACGTTTGCTGGTTCTACCTGGCCTGCATGACACCCAGTGCGGCTTTAAATGTTTCCGGGGGGAGGTAGCTGAAGAAATTTTTCGATATCAGACCCTTAATGGCTGGGCATTCGACGTGGAAGTGTTGAAAATTGCCCGCTCGCAAGGCTGGCAGATCAAGGAGATCCCAGTGCACTGGTCATATTTTCCGGGCAGCAAGGTTTCCATTCTGCGTGATTCGATGCGTATGTTAAATGAAATCTTGATCATTCGCCGAAACAACAGGCGAGGCGATTATGACCGAAAAGTTTGACCCATCCAGCCTGCCGAAATTCCCTGATCTCGCATTTGAACTAAAACTTTGGAAGAACGGGCTGACCAGGCTGGGAGGAGTTGACGAAGCCGGGCGCGGTGCTTGGGCTGGACCTGTCTCAGCCGGGATGGTGATCCTGCCTGCGGATATATCCATTTTGAAAACGCTACATGGTGTACGCGATTCCAAGCAAATGAGCGCTCTGCAGCGCGAACACTGGGTAGAGTTGATCCAGGAGAACTGCCTGGCCTGGGGGGTCGGTTTCGCTTCTGCTGTTGAGATCGATGAGATCGGCATCCTGCCTGCCACCCGCCTGGCGGTTTCCCGTGCCTTGCAGAACCTGTCTGTGTCCCCCGACCTTTTAATCACCGACTACCTCAAATTGCCTGAAATTTCCATCCCGCAAATTGCACTTGTGAAGGGAGATTGCCGCAGCCTGAGCGTGGCTTCGGCTTCGATCCTTGCCAAGATCGGCCGGGATGGTCTCATGCGCCAGCTCGCTGTAGATTTTCCTGAATACGGGTTTGCACGCCATAAGGGCTATGGAACGCGCCAGCACCAG
>JBDRQK010000063.1:0-3024 GCA_043826315.1 Chloroflexota bacterium | reverse complement strand
CCAGCTGCTCTGATTACTGCCTCCCATCAGCCAGTTCAATGCCCGGCGTACCTCACCCTCCGAACTGATGATCAGATAGGATGTCAGGGCTGTTGCAAAGGCACTGAAAGCCACACCCGCCAGGATCAGGTTGGTGGTTGGAACTGATTTTCCAACGCGCGCCAATGAGTACACCAACAAGACGGTCAGCATGGCGAATAGAAAAGCGCTCAAGGGGACTGCCATCAATCCCCAAAAGGTATAAGGCCAGTTAATGCTCATGGCCAGAACTGCCCCCAAACCGCCCCCCGAAGCCACCCCGATCAGGTAGGGATCAGCCAGGGGGTTGCGGAAAAGACCCTGGTATGCTGTTCCACTGCCACCCAGAGCTGAGCCTGTCAAAAGAACCAGGATCGTGCGCGGCAGACGGATATCAGTGATGATGAAAGCGAACGTTTTCTGCTCTTCCGGCAGGGGTGTGTGGGTCAACCAACTGCGCAAAATCTGCATCAAGTTTTCGGGTGCGATAAAGACCGATCCGATGACCAGGCTGAAGATCACCACCAATAACAACAATCCCAGGTTGGACAAGTATGGCAGGAAGCGTCGCGACATTTAATTCACTTTTAATAAATCATATCACTCTGATATCATGATGCTTCGACAGGTTCGACATGATAAAAACAAGAATGTATCGAAGGGTATTGGAATAACTGCCTTCCACCGGATAAGATTTAGGACCATTGAACAATGGAATATCCTTATTTAAATGCTTCCGGGTGGATCAAACGAGCCAGAGCTTCCAACCCATCCACCAGGCGTGGTCCTGGTCGGGAGACCAGGTTGTCATCAAAGGCGAATATCTGCTGATCCTTGACGGCGGTGAGAGCGCTCCAACCCGGTCGGGATGCCACAGTTTCGGAGGTTTCGCCATAAGCGGAATCGCCAAGTATGAAGATGGCCGGATCTGCCAATACCAACTGCTCCAGGCTGATCTGAGCCCATGCGCTTTCCATCCTGGCACCGAAGTTCGTACCACCGGCACGGTTTATCAACAGGTCCACAAAGGTTCCGGGACCAGCGGTGAAAGGTGTGGAATCCAGTTCGTAATACACCACCGGTTTCTCTGTAACACCTGCCAGTGCGGCATCAACTGCTTTGGCTCTATCATCCAGGCTGGTGATCAGATCCTCTGCCTCACCCTCATGACCTGTCATCCTGCCGAGGATCTGGATATTGGTATAAAGCTCTTCCAATGTATTCGGGTTGGATAGAAAGTAAACCGTCATACCCAATGCTTCCAGGCTGGCTACCAATTCGGGGGGATTGATGCCTCCAGCCAGGACCAGATCGGGGTTAAGGCTGACGATAGCCTCGGTGTTATATTCTCCCCAAGAGCCGCCAATATCGGCTGCATCCAGCGCTTCAGGCGGGTAGTCGGAGAACATATCCCTTCCAACGACCTGTGGTCCTGCTCCAACTGCGTAAAGGATCTCAGTGGTGGCAGGAGACAAGGAAACAACCCGTTGTGCAGGACTGGCAAGGACAATCGTACGCTCCAACCCATCTGTCAGGCTGATGGGTTCGGGTGTTGGAGTTTCGGTCTGGGTTGGCTCAAGGATAGCTGGAATTTTTGTGTCAAGTGGGGCAGTTGTGGAGGTGGCTGCGGGAGTGCAAGCCGCCAGCAACAGGGTCAGGCTGGTCAGTGTGATCAATAATTTTCGTAACATTTTCTTCTCCAAGATATGTATATTTTTTTCTGTACCTTCTCGATAATTCAGGGAATCTACCCGGTCTAAAGAGAGTAAATCTAAAAAGTCTAAATCAAAATCCCCTGTTCAAAGAACAGGGGAGGGGGAGTGGCTTAATAAGGGGCCGTTCCCACCTCCTTTCCTCGAGAGTGTGGCAAACCTGGCAGGGCGGGCGTCCTGACTTGCTCTTGCGAGCTTACAGTTGCGGGACAGTATCGGACTTTACCGATTTCGCCTTTGAGCCTTCCCATCCGGGGGAAGAGGCACCTTGCACAGCTATTTAATTGTAATTAGATTGTATGGTAGTTGGATATTTTCGTCAAGAGAAAAGTGGCATGAAGAATTGAATTCTATTTATTTATGCTTTTCAAAACAAATAAAATACGCTATAGTCAGTGAATATAGGAGACCATGCCATGACAACTTCCAACCAACCACCCCAACCTCGCCCTTCCCTGGGTCCACGCTTGAAATACAGCTTCGACAACTTCATGTCACGCGGCACGCTGGCACTGATCAGCGGGCTGGGACTACTCTCCCTGGTCATCATCTTTCTAGCCGGGGCAATTATCAGCCTGGGTGGATTGCTAACAGCACCTTCTGGCAGCACACAGGGAATGACCTTCGGTGAAGCCGTATGGGCCAGCCTGATGCGCACGCTCGACTCCGGAACCATGGGCGGGGACGAAGGTTGGGGTTTCCGCATCACCATGCTGGCAGTCACGGTTGGCGGCATCCTGATCGTCAGCGCCCTGATTGGTGTTCTGACCTCCGGGTTGGAAAGCAAAATAGATGAGCTGCGCAAAGGCCGCTCACGGGTGCTCGAAAGCGGCCACACCCTCATTTTGGGTTGGTCCCCACAGGTATTCACCATCCTTGCTGAGTTGATCGAAGCCAACCTAAATCAGCCCAAAGCGCGCATCGTCATCCTGGCTGACCAGGATAAAATTGAAATGGAAGATGAGATCCAAAACCGCATCACCCTGCGCGGCAAAACACGCATCATATGTCGTTCCGGGCTGCCCATCGATCTGAATGATATCGAGATCGGCAGCCCGAATAGCTCCCGCGCCATCGTCATCCTGCCGCCCGAGGGGGACGATCCTGATTCCCACGTCATCAAGACCATCCTGGCCATCACCAACCATCCCAATCGACGCCCCGACCCGTACCATATCGTCACCCAGGTGCATAATCCGGACAACCTGGTGGTATTGCATCTGCTCAGCCAGCACGACAGGATCCAACCCGTGCTGGTGGGTGACCTGATCTCACGGCTGACAGCCCAGACCTC
>JBDRQK010000062.1:0-5506 GCA_043826315.1 Chloroflexota bacterium | reverse complement strand
AAGGTCTGTTAAAAAAAGTTGTCACCCTGAACAGAGTGAAGGGTCTCCTCATTAAAGTGGAGATGCTTCGCTACGCTCAGTATGACAACAAATGATATTCGATATCCTTTTATTATCTCGATAGGTCTCTATTCTTTCTCGTAGGGCAAGCCATCAGCAGCAGGAGGCGTGCTCTTGCCCACCACCCCAGCCAGCAGGATCATAGTTGCAATATAAGGTGCCATCAACAGAAAATCTGCCGGGATTGGTACATTCAGAATGGATAATCGTGTACCAAGCGAATCTGCAAAGCCAAACAGCATACCTGCACCGAAAGATCCTGCCGGGGTGTAATTCCCGAACAACATGGCAGCCAGACCGATGAAGCCTTTGCCGGAGGTCATCAGTTTATCAAACCGCCCGACAGAACCGAGCGTGAAGAAGGCACCCGCCAGCCCGGCGATCAGCCCCCCAAGCATAACAGCCATGTAGCGAGTCTTGAAAACATTGATACCCAGGGTGTCGGCTGCCTTCGGGTGTTCGCCAACAGCCCGCACCCGCAATCCCCAGCGCGTTTTTTGCAAAGCAATATGGATCACAACCATGAGAATAAGCATGGCATATACAAATATACTGTTCTGGAAGAATACAGGTCCGATGATGGGAATTTTTGAAAGTAAGGGGATCTTCCAGATCGGGAAGGTACCCGGACTATTTAAGAACTCGTATTGCTGGACAAAACGGGCGGAGATGTAAGAAGTCAACCCAATGGAAAAGATATTGATGACCGTTCCGGCAATGATCTGGTTGGTCTTGTACTTGATCGAGAGAATAGCCAACAACCAGGCTAACGACATCCCGGTCAGCATACCTGCGATCAAGCCGATATAGAGATTGTGGGTCAGTGAACCCACGATGGTGGCAACCAGGGCTCCACCCAGCATCATTCCTTCAATGGCAATGTTCACAACTCCAGATTTTTCACATAAGATCCCGGCAAATGCTCCCAGAGTGATGGGGACAGCCCGCTGGATGGTGGTCATCAACAAGCCTTCCAGGTTCAATGATTTTCCGGCTGCACCCCACACCAGGAAGCCAAAGACAAAGAGCCCAATCAGTATGCCCAGTATCCGGTTGGTCCATTGTTTTAGCCCAAAGAAAATTTGCAGAATACCCATTACGATACAGGCTAAAGAAAAGCCCAGCAGCGTGTAATACGAATTCAAGGTCCAATTCGGCAGAATTTTTTCCTGCCCGCCTGGGTTGAGTCCAAAGGTGGTTATTTGGGTTGCATCCACCTTGGTTGTAAATGCGAAGTGGATCAGGATACCGATCAGGATGAAAACGACCCCAAGAACAATCTGCCTCGTCCGGGAGACCTCTTCATATTTCTTCTGGGAAATGGCAAGACTCTTAAGCATGGCTATTTGCCTCCCATCTTGGTTGCGACCATGATCTGATCTTTCTCATTGGGTTCTTTCAACCTGTATATGGTACGGATGATAGCCGGGGCTGCGATGAACATCAAAACCATGGCCTGGATAATGGAGATGATCTCGACTGGTATTCTTGCATCCATTTGCATCCGTGTAGCACCATTGTTAAGAGTACCGAAAAGCAGGGCTGCCAGCCCAACACCTATCGGGTTGTTATTTCCGAGCAGCGCCAGGGCAATGCTATCGAATCCATATCCGGACGAGAAAGCCACGAACAGGGCATGGTTGACCCCCAGCACCTCGTTGGCACCTGCCAGCCCGGCCAGTGCACCGGACAGGGTCATGGCCAGGATGATGTTGCGGGGTACATTGATACCCGCATATTTGGCTGCATTGGGATTCTCCCCTACTGTGCGCAGGTTAAATCCCCAGGTGGTTTTGAACAAAAAGATATATACAATAAAAATGAAAGCAATGGCAATGAAGAAACCGATATGGAAGCGTGATGGGTCCGGGAACAATTTCGGCAATTCTGCAGATGCTTGTATCTGTGGGCTGACGGGTTGATAGGTCCCTTCCCTGCGCATTGGACCACGCAGCAACCAGTCATTCAACCTGAACGCAATGTAGTTCATCATGATGGTATTGATGACCTCATGCCCGCCGGTCTTGGCCTTTAACCAACCCGGGATAAAGCCCCACACGGCTCCACCTGCCGCACCTGCCAGCAGGGCGAAAGGAATATGGATATAGGCTGGCAACCCGGTAAAATAATAACCGACGAAAACCGAGGCAGAAGCCCCGATAAAGATTTGCCCTTCCACTCCGATGTTGAATACCCCCGCTTTGAACCCCAGTGCAACCGCCAGACCTCCGAAAATATACGGCGTGGTTGCCACCAGGCTTTCAAGAATCGGGCTGAATGCCTTTATCATCAAAGCCTGGTCACCGGAACTCAAGGCAGAAGCTATCAGTTTGGGATCACCGATTGCGCCTTTGAACAGGGCTGTATAAGAAACGGCAACCGTATTCCATGCAAACGAGAGACCTTCAACAAAAGATCTTCCGAAAGCTGTATACACATCCACATTGGTGATGACATTAAAGATGGCGCCAAATACCAACCCGGTAAAGATGGCAAGGAATGGTATTAAGAGAGACCGCCAGACTGAATGTTTTTCTGCTTTTGGTGAAACTACTTTTTTAATTTCATCCAAAAATACTTGACCAGCATTGGGTTTGTCGGTTTTATCTTTTTTCACTTGGATACCTTTGGTTTAGATCATCAAGAAATGGCAAACTCTGCCAGGGAATCCGGTATGATGCCGGCCATTACCAAACCAACTTCTTCTTTTGTAGCTTTCCCGGACGGGATGATCGTCAGGATCTTACCCCGATACATGACCGCGATGCGGTCTGCCAATTGCATGATCTCATCCAATTCAGGTGAAACCAGGATGACAGCCACCCCTTCATCGCGCTTGTTCAGGATCTGATGATGGATATACTCGATCGAGCCAACATCCAGGCCGCGCGTGGGCTGTGAGGCGATCAACAACTGGATCGGGCGGGACAATTCGCGGGCAACGATCACTTTTTGCTGGTTTCCTCCGGATAAATTACCAACCCTTGTATTGATGTTCGGAGTCCGGATATCAAATTGACCGGTCAGTTTCCTGGCATTTTCATCCACCTTATCCCAATGCATAAATTGATTTTTAGAAAATGGCGGCAGATAATAGGTGCACAAGATCAGGTTTTCCTTGACCGGGAAGGGAAGCACCAGCCCATCCTTCTGCCTGTCTTCCGGAATGTGAGCCACCCCGAGCTCCGTGATCTTGCGGGGAGTGGCATGACTGACATCCACATTATTGATCCTGATCTCACCTCTTGAAATACTTCTCAGTCCGGTCAGCGCCTCCACCAGCTCGGTCTGCCCGTTGCCCTGCACGCCTGCAATTCCTAATATCTCGCCACCACAAACATTAAATGATACAACGTCAACAGTTACCTGTTTCTTGTTATCCGTAACGATCAGGTCATTGACATTGATGACCTCATCACAGATTAGGCATTCGATTTTGGTTAACTCCAGCTCTACTTCCCGCCCGACCATCATAGCTGCCAGGGTATTTCGGGAAGCCTTGTCCGGGGTGGTTTCACCGACCATTCTTCCCTGCCGGATCACAATGATGCGGTCAGCCAGTTTCAGCACTTCGCGCAATTTGTGGGTTATGAAAATGATTGATTTTCCCTGCGATGCCAGCGAGCGGATGATCACAAAAAGGTCATCGGCTTCCTGGGGAGTCAACACGGCGGTCGGCTCGTCAAAGATCAGCACTTCGGCGCCGCGGAACAACAATTTTATGATCTCCACTCTTTGCTGGACACCCACCGGCAGATTCTTGACCAGGTCATATGGGTTGACTTCGATCTTAAATTCTTTGGAGATATCTATGATTTTTTCAGCAGTTTTGTCAGGGTCCAGGAATCCTCCCGCTTTGACATCCTCCTGCCCCAGCATCACATTCTCTGCCACATTAAAAACAGGCACCAGCATAAAATGTTGGTGAACCATTCCGATCCCTTTTAAAATCGCATCCGAGGGTGAATGAAACGAGACCTGGTTGCCTTCGATGAATATTTCTCCCTCATCCGGCTGATAAAGGCCATACAGCACATTCATCAGGGTCGTCTTCCCAGCTCCATTTTCACCGAGCAGGGCCAGGATCTCACCCTTTTGGAGCGTGAAACTGATATGATCATTGGCGATCACACCAGGGAAAATTTTGGTGATATTCTTGAATTCGAGAACAGGAGTCATAACTCTCCTTCGGGAAGATTTATGAAAAACATTATAACATTAAGAAAAGAGGAGCTGGCTTTCACCAACTCCTCTTTTTGTTTCTTTAAGGTTCGATTAGCGAGAGTACTGGTAAACGAGTGTGCCGGCAATGATCTCAGCCTGGAGTTGTTCGATCTCAGCCAGGATGGCGGGATCAATTGTGTCCTTGAAATCAACACCAACAGCAATACCAACACCACCATTTTCGAGGGTTCCCACGAAGGTGTTGCCTGCAAAGGTACCGTCAACAACGGTTCCAATGGTATCCGTCAACCACATATCCATGTTCTTTAATGCACTAGCCAGAACAAAAGCTGAATCTTCGTCGTAGAGGACGGACCAATCGGTATCCACACCAACCATCAAGGCACCGCGTTCTTTTACGGCAGCCAGGGTGCCAGCGCCTACAGGACCGGCAACAGGCATGATGATATCAGCACCTTCGTCGAGAAGACCGAGGGTGATAGTCTTGCCCTTGTCCACATCGCTGAAGTCACCAACTTCCAAACCGGTGTAAGCCACGGGATCCCAACCGATCAATACTACATCGGTGCCATGAACTTCGTTGTACTTCATCATACCCATATAGAAACCATCCATGAAACTGGCGGTGGATGGGAATAACATTCCAACGTAGGTTCCGAGAATGCCGGTCTTGGTCTGGGAGGCAGCCAGGTAACCCAGCAGGTAGGTAGCCTGGTCGATATTGTAAACACTGGCAGCCATATTGGGGTACACCGGATCCCAAGCCATATCGATCATACCGAATTTCTGGTCAGGGTTGGCAATGGCAGCGGCTTCGGTGGCGAAGCTGATGTTGAAGCCAATACCTACGATCAGGTCACAAGTACCATCCAGGTAGGAATTGATGTTCTTCTCATAATCGGACTGTTGTTCGGATTCAAGAAAAACACCATCCACTCCATATTTAGCCATGGCATCGGTGACACCCTTCCATGCGGTTGCATTGAAGGATTTGTCATCCACACCACCCATATCGTTGACGTTACAGATCTTGACGTCGATCGGGGCAGCGGTGGGGGCTTCGGTGATAACTTCGGTGGGGGCTTCAGTTATCACAGGGGCTTCGGTGGGGGCAACGGTAGCCGGGGCGCCGCAGGCTGAAAGCAGCATGGAGGCTACCATCAGGATTGAAATTACAACTAAAATTTTCTTGGACATAAGGTTTTTTCCTTTTCTCTTCTCTTTTGATTGGTTAAGTTAATTTGATGCAATAATCAGCAAG
>JBDRQK010000061.1:0-8549 GCA_043826315.1 Chloroflexota bacterium | reverse complement strand
GGGCTTCTCCACCCTTCGCCCTGCACCCGATCCACCTGGTTCCCGGTCGCACCCTGTTCTGCCCGGAATATCTGATTGGTCCCCACCAGTCATTTTTTCCGGAGCACATAGACCAGGCGCGGCCTCCAAAAAGCAAGGAGTTAGCCATGACTATTACCGCCCGTCGCTATCGCGATCTCAACGATCTGAAAGAGATGCAAGCCGTCCTGTCCGCAGGCCGGCAGGCGGCCAACCAAGCCTACTATGTTCACCCCGGCGACTTGAGCTGGTGGTTATTCTACACCGACGAAAATTACCGGGATAAGATCTGCCTTTGGGAATGGAATTCCCGACTGGCGGGTTGGTCCCTGCTTTCCAGCTCCAGCCGTTCATTTGATGTTTTTGTGGTTCCAGAAATGCACGGTCGTTCTTTCGAAGCCAAGGTCATGCTCTGGGCTGAAGAGATCCAGTCCAGTGCCTTGAAAAAAATCCAAAGCAAGGATATTCGTACCATGTGGGTGGCAGAAACGGACCGAACTCGCATCCACTGGCTGGAAATGCGTGGCTTTCAACCCAACCAAAAGGTCATGTACCTTATGCAGCGCTCACTGGACACAGATCTCCCCGGTATTGAACTTCCCCAGGGTTTCAAGGTCCGCTCTGTGGCTGGAGAAAAAGAAGTTAAACTACGGGCAGCGGCCTCCCATGCTGCTTTTGGCTCTGAGAAATCCTTCGAAGATTACTGGCCGCGTATGCTGCGCTTTATGCAATCACCTGTCTACCGCCCGGAAAATGACCTGGTGATCGTGTCACCGGATGGGGATTTTGCGTCCTTTTGCATCTTATGGCTGGATCCGGTCACACGGATCGGTCTGTTTGAACCGGTCGGCACTCATCCCACCTTCCAGGGACGCGGTCTTGGCAGAGCTGTTCTTTCCGCCGGGTTGCAGCGCCTGCACAAATTGGGTATGACCCAGGCTAACGTCTGTGTCGAGTCCAATAACCTCTCAGCCATTCATCTTTACGAGAGCCTGGGTTTTACGAAAACATCCAAGTTGCTCACTTATGAGAAACCTTTATTACAAGAAAAATGGAGTTACCAATGAAAACACAAATATTGATCAGAGATCAAATCCTGGTCCCCAATGCCCCACAAATCCCCGGATTGGTTTTCCGTTCCTTCCGGGGAGAATCCGACCTGCCCCTCATGCTGGGTGTTATCAATGGCTGCAAGGCTGAGGATAAGGTTGAACGCTCCGAGACATTGGCGGAGATCATCAATACATACAACCATCTTGAGCACTGTGACCCTTACACGGACATGCTTATGGCAGAGATCAATGACCACCTGATCGCTTATACACGCCTCACCTGGAACCAGCAGGAAGATGGACTCACAACCTATATAACGTTCGGTTTCCTGCTGCCCGAATGGCGCCGCCAGGGTATCGGTTCTGCCATGCTGGCATGGACCGAAGAACGCCTGCGCCAACTGGCCTCTACACATGAAAAGACAGGGCCGCGTTTCTTCCAGGCTGGTGCAGCAGATACTGAAAAGGGTACCACAGCCATGCTTGAAAAAGCTGGTTACCAGCCAGTTCGATATGAATTCAATATGAGCCGTCCCATCAACGACTACTTGCCGGATGCCCCCATGCCGTCTGGGCTCGAAGTACACCCTGTTCAGCCCGAACACATCCGCCCCATCTGGGATGCCATGCAGGAAGCTTTTAAAGACCATTGGGGCTTTGTAGAAGAAGGCGAAGAGATCTACCAGGCCTGGCAGGGTCAAAGCAGTTTTCAACCCGCCCTCTGGAAAGTCGCCTGGGACGGTGACCAGGTGGCTGGTATGGTGCTTAATTTTATTAATGAATCGGAAAACGCAGAATATGAGCGCCTGCGCGGTTACACCGAGGGCATCAGTGTGCGCCGTCCCTGGCGAAAGAAAGGGTTGGCCCGCTCCCTGATCGTCAAGAGCATCCAGATGTTCAAGGAAATGGGCATGACCGAAACCGCCCTGGGAGTGGATTCCCAGAACCTGAGCGGTGCCCTGCGCCTGTACCAGGGCGTTGGCTACCGTCAGACCAAACAGTTCACTATCTATCGAAAGCCCCTGGATTAAAACCTGCAGAGATCATGTCTTCCAAACCAGGTGGACATGATCTCTGCAATAACCATCGCTTAAAACGGTTACAATCAAGTGGATTGTCCCGATCAAAGAAAGGAGTTATGCCATGCAACTACGCTGCACCTATTGCCAGACCATGTTCGCCATCGGTCGTGAAGAAAAACTGATCGCCATTCAAAATATGAATGATGAGGACTTGCAGTATTACCATGCTTACTGCCCCAAATGCCGCCGTGCCAACCGGGTTGAACGCCTCAAACTTGAGCGCTCCTACCCCAACTGGCAGGCAGATCTGAAAGCGATCACAGATGCCCCTGTCGACGAAAATCAGGCCGGGAAGGAAAAATGACCATCCGGGCAGTGTTTTTTGACCTTGGCGGCGTCATCGTCCGTACGGAAAAACCTGAACCGCGCACCCGCCTGGCTGATAACTTGGGGATGAGCAATTCTGATCTTTATAAACTCGTCTTTGAGAACGATTCCAGCAGGCAGGCTTCCCTGGGACTTATCAGCGAAGAGCAGCACTGGCTGAATATCACCCGATCGCTTGGTCAACAGGAATCCCGGGTGGAATACCTGTACAGGGAGTTCTTTGCTGGTGACCAGGTTGATCCCAGACTGGTGGAGCTGATCCGCAGCCTGCGGCATGATTACAAGTTGGGTGTCATCAGCAATGCTTGGTCCGGGATGCGTGCCTGGATGGAGAATAATGACCTGGCTGATGCCTTCGATGATATGGTTTTTTCAGCAGAAGTGGGTTTTGCCAAACCGGATCCGCACATCTACCTTAAAGCGCTTGAGAACCTGAATATTCTTCCGGCTGAATCCATCTTCGTGGATGATACGCTTAAGAATGTTGAAGCTGCCCGAATAATTGGCATGCATGCCATACATTTCACCCATCCTGACCAGGCCATTGCGGAGTTGAGAACACTTCTGGCAGCTTGAAAACTCCCTGGTGAACACGACCGGTCACTGGCTGGAAAACAAATAATAGGAAAAACCTTTCATGGCAAGACGATCCCCCGGGACGCCTTGCATTGGGATGACCTCCCAACGGGACAATACGATGAATACCATATCTCAATCTACAACTATCCTGCGCGAACTGGGTGATGGACTGGTCATGCGCCGTTCCACTCCTGCGGATGCAGATGCATTATCGGAATTTAACAGCAGACTCCACAGTGATTTCGGCCCGGATAAACCCGATGAACGAATTGGCGCATGGGTGAACGACCTGTTGGCTCGCCCGCACCCCACATTTGATCCGGGTGATTTCACCCTGGTGGAGGATACCCGCACGGGTCAGATCGTCTCGTCCCTGAACCTGATCTCGCAGACCTGGTCTTATGCCGGTATTCCGTTTGGCGTCGGTCGCCCGGAAGTGGTCGGCACGCTTGTCGATTATCGTAAACGTGGTCTGGTTCGCCGGCAATTTGAGGAGATACACACCTGGAGCCAGGAGCGCGGACAGATGCTGCAGGCTATCACCGGTATCCCCAATTACTATCGCCAGTTTGGCTATGAAATGGCCATCGATATTCACGGAGGGCGGCTGGGGTATGAAGCGCAACTGCCACAATTAAAAAGTGACGAGAACGAAGCCTACAACATCCGCCCGGCAGAGGAGGGCGACATCCCCTTCATCATGCAGGTCACAGCCCATGGCAATCGCCGCTCGTTAGTGACTTGTGTGCGTGATGAAAACGCCTGGCGTTATGAATTGCTGGGTATGAGCCCCAAAAATGTCAACCGCGGTGAGATCCGCATCATTCAGAACACGGCGGATGAACCCGTAGGATACCTTATCCACCCCTGGTTCAACTGGGAGACCGCTTCCTCCATGACCCTGTTCCTGACAGCTTACGAGCTTAAACCAGGGATTTCATGGCTGGCAGTCACTCCATCCGTGGCCCGCTACCTGTGGAAAACCAGTGGCGAATATGCCATTGGCTCAGAGAAACCACGTCAGTCCTATGCCTTCTGGCTGGGACTCAGCCATCCAGCTTACGAAGTATTTCGCGAGAAAATGCCTCGTCAGAGAGACCCGTATGCCTTCTTCCTGCGCATCCCGGACCTGGTGGGCTTTGTCCGCCACATCCGCCCTGCCCTCGAAATGCGCCTGGCGGAGTCTGAACTGGTGGTAGGCTATAGTGGAACACTCAGCTTAAATTTCTATCGCTCAGGTCTCAAGTTGACCATTGAATCCGGAAGGATGACAGGTGTGGAAAATTTCACCCCCGACTCCAGCCAGGATGGTGACGCCGGCTTCCCCGATCTCACCTTCACACAGTTGCTGTTTGGTTACCGCTCCTTCGAGGAACTCCAACTTTCTTTTGCGGATTGCTGGGAGAAAAATGATGAGGCACACTTGCTACTGGATGTGCTCTTCCCCAAACAGCCCTCTTTTGTGTTGCCATTGGCCTGATCTTTAGGCCAAGTGGGGCAGTTTTAAAACCTGCTGGTAGACTAAACTTTATTATTATTGTGCGGTTCTGTGCAAAATCAATATCCTTGTAATGTACCGGATACCCGCTCTTGAGAAAATATCATGAAACTCATTAATCTTTTCCACTCACAACTCCAACAGGTTGGAAAACTCAGCCAGCCAGCCAAGCTCTTACTGCTGGCGTTGCTGCTGGACGGTTTCCTGTTCACCGCCTTTGGCTTGTTCTTCAATTTCTATATTCTGTCCGATGGTCACAGCCGCGAATACCTGGGTCTGATCAATGCCATGCCGTCCATCGCCGCCCTGGCGCTGGGTCTGCCTATGGGCATGCTTTCCGACCGCATCGGACGTAAACGCTCCATGCTGATCGGCTTCAGCCTGGCCAACATCGCCATCCTGACCATGCTGATCGTGCGTCAACCCATCCTGATGCTGGTCATGGCTTTCATCTGGGGAGCAACCGGTCAGCTTTATTTCCTCAGCCAGGCACCCTTCATGATGAAGGTCTCGGATGAAAAGAATCGTGACCTGCTCTTCAGCCTGTCTTTTGGCGTCTTCCCGCTGGCCAGCACGCTGGGTAACGCCCTGGCAGGTGTGCTGCCGGATTTCTTCAGTCGCATCTTCAACCTGCCTCAACAGAGTGCAGCTGCTTATCAGGCTGTTCTCATCGTCAGTGTTTTCTCCAGCTTCCTGGTGCTGCTGCCCATCCTGTTCATCAAAGAGCCACCCACCATCAACCATACAGCGGAAGTACCGTTCAAACATACCAATTTTTCTTCCATCTGGGGCATCCTCAAACGGCCTCTCACCATCCAGCTCACCCTGCCCGGCCTGGTGACCGGTATTGGTGCAGCCATGGTGGTGCCTTACCTGAACGTGTTCTTCTCGGAACGTTACCATATGAGCGACCAGTCTCTCGGTATTTTGTTTGGGGTCTCATCCCTGATGATCGGATTGGCCACCTTTATCGGTCCGCGCATGGTGCACACCCTGGGCGGCAAGATCCGCATGATCGTGCTGTTCCAATCTGTCAGCCTGGTGTTCCTGGTCATGCTGGGATTCTCACCCTTTGCATGGCTGGCTGTGATCGGATTCCTGATGCGTGGCACGCTCATGAACATGGTGGCACCGCTCTTTGATGCCTATGCCATGGAGCGCACCACGGAAACCGAGCAGGGCACCATCAATAGTTTGCGCAACTGGGCCTGGAATGTAGGTTGGGCAGTCGGTCCGTACCTGTCTGGCATTATCCAGCAACGCAATGGTTTTTCTCCGCTCTTTGTGATCACCACCGTGTTGTACGCCATCGCCATTCTGCTGACCTGGGTCTTCTTTCGCAACAAACAACGCATCAACCTCCAGCCTGCCCTGGCTTGAGTGCTCATGTATAAACCAGTCAGCCAGCAAATTTCCTGCAGGTCCCCGCTCACACTGGAAGGTGATAAACCACCGATAAGCATCGCATGGGATCCGTCCCGAAGGTTCGTTCAGAAAAAAATCATTTCCGGACAAATACCTTCGGGACGTTTTGCATTGGAAATGTCATTGGGACAACCTCCCCGTATTTGCTGGGAGACCAATAATTCACCCGTCATGGCAGCATTAGTCCCCATGCAGGTGTCAGGTTTCTATTTAACTCCCCTTTCCACGCAAATTCCGGTACAATGAAGTTAATGGGAACACTTTACCTGGTAGCTACCCCGATAGGTAATCTTGAAGACATCAGCGCCCGCGCCCTGCGCATCCTGGGGGAGGTCAGGCTGATCGCGGCTGAAGACACACGCCAGACCCGCAAACTGCTGACCCATTTTGACATCCACACTCCCACCACCAGTTATTACGAACATAACAAACTCAGCAAGCTGGATAACATCCTTGCTTCGCTTGAAGCCGGGGATGTGGCCCTGGTCTCGGACGCCGGCACCCCGGCCTTGAATGACCCCGGTTACGAACTGGTGCGCGCCGCACTCAAGTCCGGTCACACCGTCAGCCCGCTGCCGGGAGCCTGCGCCCCGATCGCAGCCCTGGTAGCCTCGGGGTTGCCAACCGACTCCTTTGTCTTCCTGGGCTACCTGCCGCGTAAGACCAGCGATCGCCGACAATTCATAGAAAACATCCAACACCTGCCCTACACGCTCATCTTCCTCGAGTCCCCGCACCGACTGGTGGATGCCCTGGGGGATCTTGAGACCATCCTGGGAAACCGGCAGATGTCTGTAGCCCGTGAACTGACCAAGATCCATGAGGAGATCCTGCGCCTGCCCATTTCCAAGGCACGCCATCATTTTGACGAAAACACACCGCGCGGCGAATTTACGCTGGTGGTGGCAGGCAGCCTCCCGCAGGAAACCGAAAAATGGTCCGAGCTACTCCTGAAATCGGCCATCATGGCCAATCTCAACCGGGATGAAGCTTCCGCCTCCCTGGCTGCCCGACTAGCCTCCGAATCCGGCTGGGAGCGCCGTGATGTTTACAATCTGATCACCACGCTCAAGGATGAGGCCCGCTAGGGGAAGGTCTTACCAGCAGGTTTACCCACCAACCCATATGAATTTGAAGTCAATTGGCAGGCTGCCACCTGCTTATACACGCCTGAGGGGGATATACCCCTGTCTTATCTTAATAATTGGTAACTGCTCAGGCTTGTCTCCATGAGTAAGCGCTTTAGCCCTGGCGGGTTGGGTATTTTCCTATATCTCTTAAATTTCCCAAAAATTTTGTAGAACCACTCGAAAATTCCCTCTTGTATTATCAGCACATATGTTCTATAATAACATTGGCAAGAGTCTTAAAAAAACGGATCTTGCCATTTTCTTTAATGGCATCTCATCCACTCAATTCATTTCTGCATCGTTCATCGTGGTACGTGTAACGTGCCAACCTTATCGAAAGGAAACCCATGCAAACCACCCCCATCGAATATCCCCCACTTCATCCTCCCAAACCCGCCTACGACCCATCCACCAGCGTCTACTGGCCCTACTACACAGCACAAGAGCGCCAGATGGCTCTCAACCATCCCAGGGATGAAGTCGCTCTGGAAATTCAACTTATGCGTTCCGAGATCGTTCAGGTCCTCAAAGCCCAGCAAAAAGACCCTTGCAAAACCCCGCAAGAGTCCCTTTCCATCCTCTACGCCATCTCTGTCGCGTCCCGTACCATCGGGACATTGGTCAAATTTCAATCGGATTACAAGAAAACCCACAGCAAATGGGCTGCATTTCTCGAAGAGGCCCACCACATTGCCTTCATTCGCACCGGCAACTACCGCCTCATGGCAAAAATGGGCTTCGCCGTCCCCGACGGCGTGCTCGAGATCGAACCCGACCTTCTCCCCCGGCCCACCTATATCCCGGGTTGGACGAAGGAGCAATCGGAAGAAGTGTCATTAAGCAACGAAACCGGAGGATAACCACAGGTTATCATCAACCAGCACCTTAATAATTTAATAGAACAGCCCACCCCGATCTATTCAGCCTGTCTGCCCGCCTCTAATGTCCCCACTTTTGGGCTTATGCGTTAGGTCTGGTACCATCCATGGAATAGGGTCAATCAAATTTTCATCGAATTACTTGATCTACCGCTCACCGATAACTGACCACTGGCAACAGACCATTCGTTCCGATTCGTTCCTCGCAGGAAGGCACATGGCATGCACCTCAACCCATGATAACAAAAGAAGGGTTGACCATAGTATCAGCCAACCCTCCATATTCTTCTTTATCTCCGCTCAATCACCTACCGCGATGGCCTCCACCTTTTGGGGTTCATGGGCGTGTTCTTCTTCATGTAATTCGTCGTGATCGACCACCTTCAGGTAGCGCACCCCCAGCGAGACAGCCAGGAGACCATAGGCGACCACGCCGCCGCCAGCCATGAACTCCACCAGGGATGGCGTGTAACTGGTATAAGTGACGGCTGGCAGCCCGGGCAGGTAGGAAAGCACCACCAGGAAGCCAACCAGGTTGGTATCCCAACGGTAAGCTATCA
>JBDRQK010000060.1:0-4919 GCA_043826315.1 Chloroflexota bacterium | reverse complement strand
TTATCGAACCTTTCTTATCCGATTGTATGTAATAATTTATAGTACCTTGCTGACCGCGGATCATTAATTGATCCGCGGTCAGCCGACCAATATTAAATTATTATGGAAGTGATATTAACCTCTATCGGTCTTGGCCTGCTGGCCAGTGCAAGCCCGTGCATCCTGCCGCTTTATCCGGGTTACCTGGCATATTTGAGTGGAGCGCATGTTGGCGCAAAAGGCAATGGCCGCTATTTCTTAGGTTTCTTTGTCCTGGCAGGTGTCCTGACGATGATGCTGGCCCTGGGCTTGCTGATAGCGCTATTGTCTGTATCCGTTGGGCGCGCCTTGTCAGTGATCATCCCGATCGCTGATCTTCTTATCATCACACTTGGCATCCTGCTGCTGGCTGATAAAAATCCCTTTAAAGCCCTGCCGCAGATCAAGATACCGGCTCTAAATAACCCTTTTGTAAATGCCTTTGTTTATGGCTTGCTGTATGGTCCCATCGCCCTGCCTTGTTCCGGACCGCTGGTTGTGGGTATCTTTGCTCTCTCGCTGACTGCTGCGGAGGCGTTCAGTAAACTGAACATCTTCCTGTGGTTCGGATTGGGATTTGGCCTGCCGTTGCTGGCACTCTCATTACTGTCGGGTGCATTGCAGCGCAACATCACGCGTTGGCTTGCACGGAATTCGCGCCTGGTCAATATCGTTGGAGGCTTGCTGCTCGTCGGGATCGGAATTTATGATTTCCTGGCAAATCTTGAACTGATCCGCCTGGTAATTGGTTTTTGAGATTGAGGATGGATCTTAATGGATGCCGTTACAGGCGGATGATCAATGGAAGGAAAAGCTTTGAATTTAGGTTACTACTCAGTCCCTGAAGGGTTACCGGAAAAATTGAGTTCTCGATAGCATGAATTTTCGGCTAAAGGTGCGAATTCTTCTGCCAGACCAATCTTTAGGGTTTTGACCTGAGTTCAAGAATTTTTAATTTGATTCAAATTATAACTAATTATATCAACAATATCGTTATTTATAGTATAATTCAACTATTGTAGTCAGGAATTTTCGATTTAAAGATAGGATTAAATTACTAACTAAGTCCATTATCATCGGCGGATGAGAATGAGTTGGAAACAACTTGGATTGTGATTTCTCATCGAATTTAATTTGGATCATAGTTGATCAAGAGGTTGAATGAAGACACCGATATATCTTTTGAGTCTATGCCTTCTGATGGGTTCTTTGACAGCATGCAGCGCGGCAAACGGCCAGACGACTGCCCGGAAAACTGAACTGGTATCGGCCATGACCCCCACACTTCCGAACTCCACATCCGCCGGTTTTTTTGTAGATTCGGATGCGACCCACACATTTCCTGAGGAACCTCAGATCTCCCGTTCCCGGCTGGTTGAGATCAACCTGTACCAATTAATAGATAATAATGGTCAGTCTGTACCGGTCGAGGAGATCCTGCTCAATTTATTCCCGGACGTGACCTATACAGGTGTGATCAAGCAGATCGAAGAGAACGGAGACGGCTATTCTTGGGTGGGTTATCTCAAAGATGTCGAATTCAGCTCAATGACCATCGTTTATACGAGCGGTGTGTTCATGGGTAATTTTGCCAGTCCTTTGGGAGTTTATGAATTCTCTTACGTGGAAGAAGATCTTTACCGCATTATCATGATCGATCAAACAAAATTTCCTGCAGGTGAAGGATAAAGTTATTCAGTTATTTTTATGAATGGATCAAACATCATAATCACAAGGAGAATGCTATGAAAACGGATCGAATTATTAGAAGCAGGATGACATTCCTGGCAGTTGTCCTCATCACCGCCTTGGTCCTGGGAGGTATACCAGCCGATCAAGTTCAAGCAGAAGCTGCCCCTGGGTTATTTTCAGATGCTGGAAGCGCTGTCCAGGCAGATGTCCGTCCTGCGGACGCAAGTGTGGTTCGCTCACGTTACCTGCATGTGGATCAAGCCATGCTGTTTGATGCATCCGGGCAGCCTCTCAATAAGAACAGCCTGCCTGAGGTCACATTGAACATCTTTCCCGATGTCGCCTATACCGGAATGATCACTGCACTGGAGGTGAAACCATGGGGTGCGTCCTGGACGGGCAATATCAAGGGCAAGGATGGGTACTTTTACCTGGTGGTTTCAGAGGGGGCTTTCATTGCCCATATTGCCTCTCCAGAAGGAGTGTATGAGGTTTCTTCTGCCGGCGGTGATGACCTGTACCAGGCCATCCAGATCGACCAATCCGTGCTCGTGGACCATGATCCCGCTGCGACTTACGATCTACCCGGAGAAATCATCCCTGAAGGGGATCTGGGTCCCACAGCGGATGCTGCCAGTAGCATTGACATCATGGTGGTCTACACGAAGGCAGCACGTATTGCCGAAGGTAGCACGGCTGCCATGAAGGCTCGCATCGCCCTGGCTATGACGGAGACCAATACTTCTTATGCCATTGCAGGGGTCACCACACGTTTGAATCTGGTCCATACAAAAGAGTATTTATATGCTGAAACCGGCAACATGGAGACTGACCTGAATCGCCTGGTGGATTCTTTGGATTCCTATTTTGTCGGTATACAGACTCTGCGTAACACCTACGGAGCCGACATGGTCGGTCTGATCGTGGAGAATGGTGGCTTTTACTGCGGCTTGGCGAGCGCCATTATGGCGAATGCAACCAATGCCTACCAGGTCACTGATCGCAGCTGCGCAACCGGTTACTATTCATTCGGACATGAGTTCGGTCACCTGCAGGGCGCCCGCCATGATGTCTATGTGGACCCGAGCACCTCCCCGTATGCCTATGGGCATGGCTATGTCCACACTGGTTCAATCTATGCACAGCGCTGGCGTACGATCATGGCTTATAACACCAAATGCTCAGATCTTGGTTATAACTGCACACGCCTGCAATGGTGGTCCAACCCGTATATAACCTTCAACAGCGCACCCATGGGCAACACGAAAGCCAAGAACTTCCAGGTGTTGAATGTCACCGACTACACCGTGGCTAACTTCCGTCAGCATGTCGCACCTTCTCAAATTCCTGTCACGAAGAAACCGATCGGTATCACCACGGACAAGACACCAACCTACCAGTGGACAAAGATCACCGGAGCGACCAACTATCAATACCAGCTCTATCGGGGTTCGACAAAAATCTACACCAGGTCGGTAGCTTCAGGTGCCTGCGGCAGTTCACGTTGCTCGAACACACCCACAACATCCTTAGCCTACACAGCCTATAAATGGCGTGTCAGGGCGAAAGTGGGTGGCGTATGGCAAGCTTTCAGCGGGTTTAGAAACTTCACAATACAGGCTCCTTAGAACAAATAATTTCACAATCACCAGCAATGCATCTGGAGGCTGGTGATTGTGAATAAATTATGGCGTATTGACCGCGAACCTCAGTTCCCAAAGATTTTACCCAAGTTGAGCATCAGCGAGGCTGTACAACAATTGCGATATTCTCGCCTGAAATAAAACATGATATATATTGCCTAATATATCGTAAAATTTATATAATTTTACTATTTTAGCCAGGGTATTTCGATAGTTGGAGCACCAATCTTAATTAATATTTATGGCCACTTATCCAAGATCAATTATAGGTGTCACCTGTGATGAGTTTGTGTCAAATGACATCCTATTCAGGATTTATGCTTCTCTCCGAAAACATGCACTGAGGCAGTCATTTTACACCGACCTGATTTCAGTTACAAAATAAAAAAAGTTGGATCATTTTGGATAACAAATTCCAAAGGAGGAATTTGAATTGACAGAAAGGATAAATACAGTCATCATCGGTGGTGGACAGGGAGGTCTGTCCACAAGTTATTACTTGAAACAACAGGGTCGCGAGCACATTGTATTGGAGCAATCAAATCAGGCTGCAAAAGCCTGGCGTGAACGTTGGGATTCATTTACACTCAACACTCCCAACAGGATGACCAGGCTCCCTGGAGCTGAATACCAGGGCGAAAACCCGCATGGTTTCCTGGATCGCGTAAAAATCATCGCTTATTTTGAAGATTACATAACTCGCTTCGAATTGCCTGTCAGATATGGCATCGAGGTCAAATCAGTGGAGCCGATCCAATCAGGTTACCTTGTTTCATGCGATGGTATGGAATTTGAAGCTGTCAATGTGGTTATCGCAACAGGATTGAATCAAGAGCCCAGGATACCTGCCTTCAGTATGAACCTGTCTGGCGAGATCCACCAACTTCATTCCGGGGAATACCGAAATCCGGGGGTGCTTCCTGAAGGTGCGGTACTGGTTGTCGGTTCAGCCCAGTCCGGCTGCCAGATTGCTGAAGAACTTTACCAGAACGGACGCAAAGTTTATTTATCCGTATGCAGTGCGGGTCGAGTACCCCGCCGCTATCGTGGCAGGGACGTGACATTTTGGTTGGAAAAAATTCCATTTTTTAACAGAACAATTGACGATCTCCCATCTCCGAAAGCAAAATTTGCTGCCAATCCGCATGTCACAGGAAATGCTGGTGGCCACACTTTGAACTTGCATCAATTTGTGAAGGATGGGGTCGTGTTATTAGGACGCTTGAATAGAATTGAAGGAGATCGTATCCACTTGGAACCTGACCTGATGGTAAATCTTGAAAAAGCCGATAAATTCGAATCTGATATTATTACGAAAATAGATGGATACATCCTGGCGCATGGAATTGATGCACCGGTTGAAACCCTTCCGAACCTACGTGATGGTTATGCTGCACAGGCGATTTCTGAATTGGATCTGAAAAAGGCTGGCATCACCAGTGTTATTTGGGCTACAGGTTACGGATTTAATTTTGGCATTGTGAAGCTCCCGGTATTTGATGAAGACGGTTTTCCAATCCAGAAGCGAGGCGTAACAGATTTTCCGGGTTTGTATTTTGTGGGAAT
>JBDRQK010000059.1:0-3960 GCA_043826315.1 Chloroflexota bacterium | reverse complement strand
CAAGAAGGCTGGTTAGAGCGCTTCTGACAAAAGCACTGTTAGTAAATGTCAAAGCGTATCGTACCCGCCGCAGGTCCTGACCGCTTCTCCCAGATCTGGTTGACCAGGTCGATCAGTTCCTGTATTTCCTACTCTGCACAATTCCGGTCTTCCAAATTGCCGATGTCAATTTCAAAGGGATGGAAGGCAACGCTGTGTTCCTCTTTTTTCCAGGTCAGTGCCTTGGCTCCTGGATAATAGGTTGCACCCAGCAGGCTTGCATTGAGATATGGCAATTCCTCGGAGATGTCAACAGTTAAACGTGCCCTTGCAGCAAATCTCACCAACCCAGGATCACAGGCTGGAATAAGAACCTCAAGATCGTAGTGCTCGATCAACATACCATTCAATCCACTAATGCAATTTTTCTTTGTGATTCACGATCGTCCCGGCTGCAGCTTCCAAAGCGGCTTCGTCGATATTAACAATGCTGGTCAAAACTGGGCGGATGCCGGCTTTTTCCATGCTGAAATACGCTCCCGAACCCATGCCGCGCGCCAATAAGATCTGGCAATCCTGGACGGCTTCCAGCATGTTGGCGTGGCGGTCCTGTTCAAAGGGTGTAAAACCATGCCCGCGCCCGTCAGCTTTACCTTCCACATGAACTTCACCCGAAAAATGAGTGTGACCCATTTTCTCGCGTTGCTCACGCGCCTTGATCTTCCCGTTTTCGATGGACAGTACAATGTAGTATTTGGCTCGCCCAAAGTGCTGGCTGATGGTTTCACCGTCATCCGAGACAGCTGCGATTTTGATATTCAATGGACAAATCTCCTAAGGGTTTTATGCGCTGATCAGAGTTCTTCATATCAAACATTACTTATAAGGACCAATTTTTTTGTGCCACTGCGGACTTATCTGCTTTGATATCGATGTAGTTGGTAAAAAGGATGACTTCAGCTTCGATATCGAGTCCTTCATCTGTTTCGTGCAGTTGAAAAATTCAATCCCAGGAATTCTTAAACTGAATTGATTTGGTTTTCAACGGATTATTATTTGGATACGATTTCAGTCACAGTGGACTTTTTGCGAATGCGGCGATCCACCAGCCAGAGCACGAAGACTAGGGAACCCAAGAGGAGGAACAGAAAAAACGCGACCAAGCCCAAACTTGTACCGTCTGTCCAGGCGCCGTAGATCAGACCTGCCAGGGTGCTGAAGAGCGCCACCCAGAAAACGTACACCCAGGCTTTGACGCGACCAATGATGGTAGCGGTGATCAGGATGCTCTGCAGGCTGAGTTCGGGGTCTGAGATGAGGTAAGCTAGCAGCGGACCACGGTGCATACCCAGTCTGAGGAACATCTGGGCGATCGGAACTTCAACCAGCGTCGGGAAATACATGAAGACGCCAAAAATCACACCAACCAGGTTCGCCAGAATGGTATTCTCACCTGCTATGAACTGGATCCACTCGGGTTTGATCAGCACACGGATCATACCAACCACGAAGACACCCACGATCAGCAAAGGGAATATTTGCTTCACAAAACGCCAGGATTCCCACAGGAAATCACGGGTTTCGTCTCGGGTCAGTTTTTTGGCAAGTAACCACCCCAGGACAATGACAGCGAACAATACGCCAAAGAACTTTCCGGTAAAACTCAGGGTCAGCCCCCCGGCATGCGGGGTTACTCCAAGCGCAGCCACCAGCAGGGTCAGACCAACCATTCCAGTCGAGATCCAGGTCCAGGCACTGAAACCGTAATGAATGTTGTTGATCCCTTTCCAGGATGTCAGTCCGATCAGAACCAGGAGAACGATCAACATAACACCTTGTGCGGTCACACCTTCCTCGCCGCGGGCAGCATCGAAAGGCACGAGCCTGAACAACCACTGCTGAAAAGTATCCATGCCACTCAGCGGCAGTTCAACCTGGGCATAGCTTTGCTTGAGAAAGCCGAACTGGAAGGTGCCAGCTACTAATAAGAAGACCAATACCAACAGAAAGACTACCGCAACCCGGCGCATGGCAGCTTGCCCGGCGAACATCGTATCGGTAGCTTTATCATGGGCAATATCCGCTTTTCGAAAGAGCAGCGCCATGATCAAGCCAATGCCAATGCCGAATGCCAGGGAGAGCACCAGGCGGGCAATGGCCAGGTCCATGCCGATCACGCCGCCGGTGTAGACCAGCGCCAGTATGTTGATGGCCGGGGCAACGAACAGGAAGGTGATGGCAGGTCCAAGGCCGGCACCTTTCTTATAGATCCCGGCAAACAGCGGGATCACCGTACACGAACAAACCGCCAGTAGGAATCCTGCCAGGGCGGAGGCTGGGTAAGAGATCCATTTTGGAGTGTTGCGACCCAGGAAGCGTGTTACCGTCTCTTTGGGGATCAGGGCAGTCATCGCCCCAGCAATATAGAAAGCTGGAAGCAGGCAGAGCAAAACATGGGCAGCCAGGTAAGCAGCAAGATTTCCCAACCCACCATACAGGAGTTTTGATAAAAAATTCAGAATATCCATCTCAATGTAGTCCTTCTTCTTTGGGCGGAATTTGCAGGGTGGCATCCAGGGTGCCTGTTGCAAAGATCAACTCTGGACTTTTACCGTCAGGATTCCCAGCGCTAATCAATTCCAGCAATTCCGGGCAAGGTGCATCACATGAGTTATTCGCAAGCGTTCCATAATTTCGTTACCATTTCGAGATACCGGATTTGTTTTTCCCCCTGATGGTGGGGAAGATTAATATCCTTACCATTCCATTTTGCCGGGAGAGAAATCACTGGCGGTTGGCGGAGTGAACTGTAAATTCACCTAAAAGTGCCAGGATCACCAACTCGATGCTGTCGCGCACCTTGTGGAAGTCTTCCATATCATCTGTTTCCGCCGGGTCGGGAAAACCCCGGTGGGCAATCACCCCTTTACCGAACCAGGCAGGACATTCTTCTTTTGCACTGTCGCACAGGGTCACAACCAGGTCGAAATTAACATTGCGGAACTCGTCAACATTTTTTGAGCGGCCTGTGTGTTGGATGCCCAGCTCTGCCAGGGATGCCAGGGCTTTGGGATGCACGCTTCCGGTGGGGCGGGTGCCTGCACTGACAGCTTCCCAGGTATCACCCAGCCGGGTGTTGACGATGGCTTCAGCCATCTGCGAGCGGCATGAATTGCCGCTGCACAGGAACAGAACCTTGTTTTTCAAACACCCACCTGTGCATTTGCCAGGAAGGTGCTGATCTCCGCTTCACTCGGGATGCGGCCATTGGAAACCACTTTTTCATTGATCACCAACCCGGGGGTCGAAAGGATGTTATATGCCATGATGTCTGCATAATCGGTCACCTTGCTGACCTCAGCTTCAAGTGCCATGCTCTCGACCACCTTGCGTGTGATCTGTTCGAGTCGTTTGCAATTGGCACAACCGGAACCGAGAATCTTAATCGTTAACATTTTAGGTCTCCTTCACGAATGATTAGCTTTCCACAGCTTTTTTAATTCCTGCGGCTGGTTTTCCGGATGCACAACAGGTCGGGCAGCTGCACTGACTGTGATCAGGTACCGCCAGCGCATCTTCAGGGATGCCGCTCATCCCGGCTGCCAGGTGCACCAGTTCCAGTACTTCAGGTTTTTCGATGCGATGATAGATGTACTTGCCTTCCCGTCGCGAGCTGATCAGGCCATGTTTGCGCAGATCCATCAACTGTTGCGAGATATAAGCCTGGCGTAGTCCCAGGCTGGCTTCCAGGTGGCAGACACAGGCTTCACCGCTTGCCAGGGCTAACAGGATCTGGATACACACCGGGCTGTCGATGGCGCTGAAAACCTGGCTGATCTTTTTGTAGGGCATGGTCTTGGTTTTCAAATTCATGATGGTGTGATTCTAACACAACATATTCGTAAATAGGAATATGATGATTGTCACATTAACTTGATTTTTTCATCAATGGATATAAAGCCTTGCGAAGGTTAAATACCT
>JBDRQK010000058.1:0-33286 GCA_043826315.1 Chloroflexota bacterium | reverse complement strand
GATCCCCGGGAGCGCCCCGTCCCCGACGGCTTTGGCTATGGACTTGATGTACTTCGGGTCCCGCTTCGCCCGGAATTCCATGAGCCGTTCGAACAGCGACCCGAAGATTATCCCGATCTCGAATGGTTTGGGTATTCGGATAATAGGGGCGTCAGCACTGGCCGGGATGATGATCCAGAAGAAGTTCTTCTCCCATTCGGGCAGGGCCTGGTATCTCTCCCGGCGATCGTCGTCTGCGTTGTTGAACATCCATAAGGCTATGGAGGGCACGGTGATCCCCAGGACCGCCCGGGTGAGGGTGCGGACAGGGTGGGCTTTGAAAGTCCGGACCATCTTGTCGGTACCCTGGACGTTGGCGTTCCAGAATGCTATGATCTGGATTCTGTAATTCTTGGAATGTGGGAGTTATTGTTGGTGGATCGCCATTTGTTGATTCTTCTTGGAATGGTGATGGAGAAGTTTGCACATCACCCAGATTGATCGAAGCGTTCTGGCAGGCTGATAGTATTAATAACCACAACAAGAGTTGGATCCTGGAATACCGGGTAAGGCTCATGGTTTCAGCGTTAGAGTAGGGCGGGGTGTTGGCGTCAGCGTCACTGTGGGAGCTGAATAATGCCAGGGGGTGGTTGTGGCTGTTTTGGTGGGGGGGATGACCTGGGTGGGTTTTATGAAAACCTCGGGAGGGTAGATTTGGAGCATGGCTGACTCCCAATCCAATCCGGAAGTATTCACAAATTCTCCAAAACGGGTGCCGTTAAAATAACTGGTCCAATTGGATAGCGATGGCAGGCGGTTCCAACCATAAGCTCGCGCCAAATCGGTCAGATCGACCCAAAACCCCTCCGGGATATTGGAAACCTGCAGCCCTCCCTGCTCATAGGCTATGGGGGTACCGCTGAAGCGTGCGTTGAGATCCCACGGAACCCTGTGTAATGGTTCTCCCTGTGAACCATCCTGGGCGCGGGCTCGCAGGTATACACGCCAATAAGTTTGCAGTCCGATCTCCTCTTTTACGATGCAGATCCACCCGGCTTCCAGCAGGATGGGGTTCAGGGAAAAAGCGCGCCCGGTATACAACCAATCCTTTTCAAGGCCCGGCTCGAGGGGGACCGAGAATGGGACAAAGGCATTGTCCAGGCTGACCAATGCATCCCAGCCGGTTTCGATGGCAATACGTTGGCGAAGTGCAGAAAAGGATTCATCCAATATATCCAGCATCCGGGGATAAGGTGCCTGGACGTCCGGTAATTTCACAAGGTTAAGGCGGCCATCCTGTCCTTCCGGTAATTCTGTTGTGATCGGAACGAATAAGGGGGTTGGGGTAAGATTGGCGGCTTCCAAAAAAGACCCTGGAAGTGGAGATTGTAATTTGGTAATTCCGAGATTAAAACCTTTCAAGCTGCCGGGTAATAAAATGGGTGCTATCGAATAATTTCCTGTCAGATTGTAACCAGCCAGAAAATTCTCATTTGAGGTTACGATCAGGGTGTAAATTTGGGTTCCATCAGGACTCCAAGCGGGCCAATCTCCACTGCCAAGCCAGACTGGTGGTGAGTTTTGAAGACTGTTGGTAATATAGATCCCTTGGAGAGTTGAATTTATGGGAGAACCAGCCCACGCCAGGGAATTGCCATCAGGTGACCAGGAAGGATGAGCTTCGCTGACGAATGTGTTTTTGCTGATGTTAATAAAGGTATCCTCTCCGAACTTGTCCAGGTCAGCGATCCAGATCTCGTCTTCACCGGTCTGGTTGGAAACATAAGCGATCTTGCGTCCCAAAGGTGACCAGGCAGGAGAGTGGTCAGAGGCTGGTCCTTGAGTAAGTATTTGCCGTTGCCCGGGATCTTCAACCGACAGGATCACCAGATCCAGGCTGCCGTTTTGGTAGGTTTCAAAAACCAGCCATTGCCCATCAGGTGACCAGGATGGTGAGGCTTCATATTCCATGGAATCGGTCAGGCGGGATGAAATTCCTGTCGACAGATTGAGCAGGTAAAGGTCCCAGTACCCGTTACGACGGGAAGCAAAAGCAATTTGAGAACCATCCGGGCTCAGGCTGGGTGTTATGTCATCCCAGGGGTTTGCGGTCAGCCTGGATAACAATTTTCCCTGGCTGGATAATAAAAAAAGATGCGCATAGCCATTATCTAGCATGGATAGGATAATTTTTTGTTGGGGTTCATCCGGCGGAATGGTTGTGGCTGTGACCACAAAGGGTGTTTGGGTGGCGGACTGGGTGGAAGTGCTGGTTGGATATGGGGTTTCCGTCTCCACCTGGCTGGAAGGAAGTGCTGAGGGTATGGTGATCCCTGTGCAACCAAGCAACATCGATAATGGCAGCAGAAGTGTTATCCAGACCAATGCTTGTCGGACCTTGATTCGATTTGTCATGCTTCGGTATTGATTTCAGGAAGATTAAAAGTAATAGCACGCTGATCCTGATCTTCAATTTCTGGATAAAAAAGGCGCGCAGTAAGCTGGAACTCACCTGTGGTCTGTTTTGAATATTTAATGTGCATGGTGAGTTCATGCTTCCAACGCGGAGGTTCGATGATGCTGGCTGAACCTGCGTCATTACCATCCGCATCGGTCAGGGTAAATTCAATAAAAGGAGGTTTGAGAAAAGGTGTCAGTTCCAGGAAGATACGTAATCGACGACCATCTTCGTATGGTTTCACTTCCAGGAAGACGATGCGGGTTTCCTCCGGGGGAAATCGCTTCAGATCAGGGTCAATGTTGAAAAAATCCATTTGGCAATTATACCTGCAAGTCGTTTCAGAAAAATCCCAAAATCGTCATTTTCGGACATCCGACAAAATAGGTCATTCGGAACAATAATTTGTTTGATCATACAGGCATTCATTGTAAAGACGATATATATTGGATTTGTTTAAGTCGACCTTAGATTCAATTGAATAAGTCCATCCTGTAGATCGGCAGGGTAAGGCGCAGAAAAGGAAAGTGTCTCCTGGGTTGCTGGATGAGTGAATTGCAGTGAATAGGCATGCAGGGCCGGGCGGGAGATGATATTTGTGAAAGGAGCTCCATACAGGCTGTCTGCCAGGATGGGGTGACCAGATGCTGCTGCATGTGCCCTTATTTGATGTGTTCTGCCTGTTTCGGGAGATGCTTCGGCAAATATATGATCCTTGGAAGCCATCATCACCGAAAAATACGTCGAAGCTTGTTTTCCTTTTTTCCTGTCCACAACGGTACGGTGATTATGCCCGGAGTTCGACCTGAGAGGTTGTGAAGCGTGGTACTCCGTCCAGGCAGGAACTCCAACAAGAATGGCGTGATATTTTTTTGTTACGCCATGTTGTTCAAATTGGATATTGATATCCCGATGGGAATCTGCATTTCGTGCAATCAGGAAAACACCACTGGTGATCTTATCCAGGCGATGTACGACCCACAACCTTCCAAAATCAGGCTCAAGTAGCTTGATCAAATACGGGGCTTCTTGATCCCAACCCTCCGGGATAACGGATACGCCGGAAGGTTTATCAACCACCACAAGGTCAGCATCTTCATACAGGATTTCAATTTTCATGTGGGCTTTTTGTTCTCTCTTTTGGTAACCGGGTTCACTCCTCTAATTCTACCTTATTGAATTGCGGGTAATTGAAATAGATACCAAAACCATTATAGAATTTCAGTAAAAACCCTTGACATTAACGTTACGTCATGGTTTATTATGCCAATATGGAATACACAGTCAAACAACTCTCCCGGTTGGCCGGTGTCAGTGTGCGCACACTGCATTATTATGATGAGATCGGCATTCTTAAACCTTCATCAAGAAGGAGTAATGGTTATCGATATTACCGCGAGGATGCCCTGCTTATTCTCCAACAGATCCTCTTCTATCGAGAGCTTGGTCTGAGCCTGGATGATATTCGCCGGATATTGGAAACCCCCGAATTTGATGTCGAATCTGCACTGGTCAGCCATAAAGCAGCCTTGCAAGAACGTATCACACGCCTGGAAGGGTTGATCAAAACTGTGGACAACACTATATTGCATCTAAAAGGAAAAAAAGAAATGACAGATAAACAATTGTTCACAGCTTTTTCCGAAGAAGAGCAGGAAAAATACGCTCTTGAAGCCGAAAAAATGTATGATCCGGAGATCGTTAGAGCTTCCAATCGTTTATGGAAGAATTACACTCCAGAAAAGAAAGCTCAAATCCTGGAGGAAGGCAGCCAGGTTTACCGGGATCTTGTTGCAGCCATGCCTTTGGGGGCAGCCTCTCCTGAAGTGCAGGCTTGCGTGGAACGTTGGCGCAGACATATGGATTATTTTTGGACACCGTCTCTGGATCAACTGGTCCTATTGGCTGAAAATTATAATTACCACCCCGGTTTCAAAGCAAATTTTGACAAGATTCATCCCGGCTTGGCTGGTTTTATGTTGGAAGCGGTCAGGATCTACGTAGCCAAGGTACGATAAAAGATGACTGATTGAAAATCTTAAATACTTTTATGATAAAACCAGGTAGATTAAAACCATCGACATTAGTATTCGGCGATGGTTTTTTTCAAAGTTGACCTTTTTATTCAGGTCACGGTTAACCGTGTTGGGGGGATTTTTTCAAATAGCCTGTCAGCAACAGCCTGACGGGATCGTTCGATTGCCTCCCAAACATCGCAAAAAGTGGTATAGAGGGGAGCCAGACCAAAGCGGATATTATCGGGTTCTCTAAAATCTGGAATAACATTCAGCTCGTCGATGAGTACGCGATTGATCCGGTACCCTTCCGGATGACGCAGACTGATATGGCTGCCGCGTCGATTTGGATCGCGTGGAGACCCAAGCTTGAATCCAAGCGGTGCCAGAATGCTATCCGATAATTGGATGATATATTCGCTCATCTGAATGGATTTATCTCGAAGCGGTTGCATGCCAGCCTGTAAATGAGGAGCAAGGGCTGCTTCCAGCCCGAGCATGGACAGGATGGATTGTGAGCCGGTAAGAAATTTCTTCATTCCGGCAGCAGGTGTGTAATCCAGATCAAAGGCGAAGGGAGTGTTTTGGCTCCACCATCCCCAGATCGGAGACATCGCAATTTCCTGCATTTTATGGCTGGCATAGATAAAAGCAGGAGACCCCGGACCTCCGTTGAGGTACTTGTAGCTACAACCAAGCGCAAAGTCGACCTTGCAACCATCAAGGTCAATAGGCAAAGCTCCCACGGAATGGCAGAGATCCCATATCACCAATGCACCGACCTGGTGGGCTTTTTCAGTAATGGCTGCCATATCATAAAGATAACCACTCTTATAGGTGACATGAGAAAGGGTAACCAGGGCTGTATCCTGGTCAATGGCTGCATTAAGACCATCCAGATCCGGAGTAATATCGCCATCTTGGGAACCGATGCGGACGATCTTATGTTTATTTCCCAATAAATTAACACACCCCTGCAGAACATACAGATCTGAAGGAAAATTAAGCGTATCAGTGATAATCTTTGCCCGACCGGTTTGCCGTGAAAGAACTGCCATTGTGAGTTTGAAAAGATCGATGGATACAGAATCACAGACGATCACCTGGCCGGGGCTGGCTCCAATTAATTTGGCTACCTTTTCTCCGATTCGGATCGGGGATTCCCACCATCCCTGGTTCCATGAACTTATCAGGTTTTTTCCCCACTCCCGGGTAACTACTTCTCTTGTCCTTTCCACTACTGCAAGAGGTAAACGACCTAATGAATTACCGTCCATATAGATCGTATCCGGGTCATCAATTACAAATTGCTCTCTATAAAATGCCAGTGGATCCTGTTGATCAAGTTGTCTGGCATAATTTCTGTCCAAAGAAATTCGAGTGTTCAATAATAAAATCTCCGCTTGTTACGAAGGCACCTTGTTATTTTCGATCTTACTCATGGCGTATTCTGCCAAGGCGGTTATCGTCAGGCTGGGATTGATGCCGGGATTGGCCGGCATTACGGAGCCATCTACGACATAGAGACCCGGGTAATTATGGACCTGGAAATCCAATCCGATCACCCCTTCGTTGTCATTCAATCCGAATTGAACACCTCCCATGATGTGGGCTGTTGTTGGGAAATTGAACAAGCTGTCTGTAAAAGCGCTAGCGGGGATGCCGTTCATTTTATCAGCCAACATGCGAGTCACCTTGTTGGCGATCGTGATCTTGTGGGCAGTATGTGCTTTTTCGTCTTCTGGCTGAATGACCAACCCCTTACGACCAAAAGTGAAAAAGCTTTTTCCCAATCGGACGCGTGTCAGGTTCTCTTCTGTTTGCATTACAAGCAAAATGGTTGTAAAACGCGCCCACCGGGAGAAGAATTTTGAATATAGAAAATCCCATGGATGTCGGATGATCTCCCACAGCGTATTTAAGATGCGAATTGGTATATTGGCTCCGGCATTGATCATGGGAGCGGTCATGGTACGGATGAACGAAGATCCGTCGGAATAACGCACAGGTTCCACATGGGTGACATCATCAGCTCTGAAGACCGAGCCGATGGCAATTCCTTTGGAGAGGTCCTTATCACGGTTGCGCGTGGTAACCCCCAGGATGTTTTCGTTGTTGGTTCGCACCCTGTCGCCAAGCAGAGTGGAAATTTTTGGAAGCGAACGGGTTATTTCCCGGCAGCGGAAAAGTAATTCCAATGTACCCAATGCTCCAGCCGAGATGATGACATTTCGGGTTTTAATGCGCTTTTCAGGCTTGATAAGAAATGCGGTCGAGGATGTGTAAGTGATTTCGAATCGAGCCTTGTTTTCAAATGAATTATCGGCATCGATATTGTCAACGGATATAGGTCGGATATCCCTGACCTTGGCTTCTGCCTGGATGGTCACTCCCATTTTTTCTGCGAAATAAAGATAATTTTTTACAAGGGTATTCTTGGCATTATAACGGCAACCGACCATGCAACCTCCGCAATAGTTGCAGGCAGTCCGATCGGGACCCTCACCTCCAAAAAAAGGATCTGGAAAAGTGCGACCTTCCTGGTCGGATTTTCCAAAGAATACACCAACATCGGTTGCCTGGAAGGATTTGCCATGACCGAGATCCTCTGCCACTTCCTTAAGTCGATCATCCGAGAAAAACAGGCGCGGGTTTCGGGTAACACCCAGCATTTTCCGGGCCTGGGCATAATGAGGTTTTAATACTGTCTTCCAATCCATATATTTATGCCATCCAGGTGTATTGAAAGAGCCTTCGTCCGGTTCCATCAGCACATTGGCATACATCAGGCTGCCTCCACCCACACCTGCGCCATGTAAAGCCAGAAGACCATTCATAAAAGTCATTTCAAAAATCCCTGTGCAGCGTAAGGCTGGCAGCCACAGGTACTTCCAAATATTCCAGTTGGATTTTGGGAAATCATGATCCTCAAATCGTTTGCCGCGTTCAAGAACAATAACACGATAACCCTTTTCAGCCAGGCGCATGGCAGAAACGGATCCTCCGAAACCGGAACCAACAATTACATAATCATAGATTTTATCTGGCATGGGTTTCCCTTTTGTGGTCAAGTGGTATGGCGTAGTGGTTGCGACATACTGATAATTTCAACGCGTTGTTCCCAGCCCAGTTTTTTCCAGAAATTGATCCCTTCCTGGTTGCCACTCTCTACATAAAGGTGGCAACGATGGATCCCGATCTTGATCAATTCATACATACAACGCCCTACCAGGGATTTACCGATCCCCTTCTTACGCTGATCCTTCTTAACCACCAGGTTGTGGATGTACCCATGACGACCATCATGACCGCATAAGGCAGCTCCAACCATTTTGCCCTGTTCAATGGCAACAAAACTCAACCCCGGGTTTCGTTCAAGAAAGTGGATGACGCATTCCCGTGAATCATCTGCATTTAAGATCAAACTATCACTTTCCTTCCAGAGGGAAAAAACCATGTCGTAATCTGAGGCTTCCATGCTTCGTAGTTCAATACTCATACCAGGCTCCTTTTAATCATAAAACTATTGAGTTGAAATCATCTTAGTTGACCATATCTATAGCCGCATAATGATCAATATTGATAGAAACCGCGACCGGATTTGCGGCCGAGATAGCCAGCAGCCACCATCTTTCGTAGCAGGTAAGCAGGACGGTATTTATCGTCACCAAGATCACGCTGCAAGACTTCCATAACGGATAAAACAACATCCAATCCTATCAAGTCGCACAATGTCAGGGGACCCATGGGATGGTTCATGCCAAGTTTCATGACATTGTCGATGGCTTCAGGAGTGCCAATTCCTTCCTGCAGAGCGAAAATAGCTTCGTTGATCATTGGGCATAGGATCCGGTTTGAGATAAAACCCGGGGAATCATTTGCTTCAATAGGTACTTTTCCCATCATTTTGCATACTTCCACGATCTCATTCGTGGTCTGGTCGGAGGTACCAAGTCCGCGGATGATTTCCACCAGTTTCATCAGGGGAACCGGATTCATAAAATGCATACCGATCACTTTATCCGGTCGTTTGGTGATGCCGGCAATTTTAGTAATACTGATGGAAGAAGTGTTGCTTGCCAGGATCACTCCGGGACGGGCTTTTTCATCCATTTCTCGAAATATCTTTAACTTGAGGTCTGGATCTTCGGAAGCTGCTTCGATGATCAGATCGGCAGAACCAATGGAATCCATATCTTCTACATAATTGATCTTAAGGGCAGCAGTATATTGAGATTCAGTTATGACACCTTTGGAAAGCAATTTCTCGACCGATCTGCCGATGTTTGTCCTGGCTTGCTCAAGTGCCAATGGGATCACATCCATGCATGTGACATCGAAGCCAGAAACAGCTGCTGTCTGGGAGATGCCATTTCCCATTGTTCCGGCTCCAATTACAAAAATTTTTTTGATGGTCATTTCAGCCTCCCGCTGCTTATAAAAATATTATCCAACAGGTTCTGAGCGCAAGCACGGATTCCTGGTATCGTGTTATTTATTTACCCTTTCATTAGATTCATTATCATTGGCTTGTTGGACAGAGTACGTGGAGATTTTTTCATCACGCTCTCGAATTGCTCCCAATAAGCGTGCTTGTTCGGCATGTAATTCCCGGTTCTCTTGTTCAGCCTGGGCCAATCTGATAGCCCCTGTACGACCCAGGGCTCGCCCACCAGTCAGATCCACCAGGAGTGCGATCAAATATCCTATGAAGCCAAGTAAAACAACCCAGGGTTGATCGATGATAATGGCTGTAACAATGCTCATTGAAAAAACCACCCAGCCATAAATATCCAGCAGGTACCAGAATGGGCGGGATTTTTGCATGAGTAAGATCTCCTTTAAAATCTACCTATTGTTCAGCAGAAATGGCGTTGTAAATACTTTCGATGGAGTCTGGATCGCCGGTGAAAGTCTTTCCATTGGTTCGGTTAGCGATCCTCAACATGAGGTCGGCATCTGCGTCATCACCATACGCGATTGTAAAAACCTTTACGCCTTCAACATTCTCACCACTCGGCAGGCAATTGAACATCTGGTTTTCTGTCCTCTGGCTGGCTGTATCCACACCATCTGAGAGAAGGACGATACCATACAAACGATTATCAGAGTTGTCTTTGTCCTCGTTTTGTAGTGTATTGACCAGGCTTACTGCCTGGCAGACAGCATCATATAAGGGTGTATTGCCATCTGCATAAATCCCACCCAATTTTCGAGAGAGAGATTCTGCCACATCGCCAGCCCGGCCTCCTCCCAGGTCATAGACCAAATTATCACCGCCAAATCCCAGGACATGGATCTGGTCATTGACATCCAATCTATTGACGAAATTTATCGAACTTTCAACCGCATTACGAATTTTTTCTCCTTCCATGCTGCCTGATGTATCCAGGAGCAGGATAATTGTTGCCTTCTTTTTGGTTTGATGAAAGATATCTTTAATAGCCTCAGCCACATCCGCTGAAGGGCTTGTGAGTGCAGGTACCACGGATCTCATAACGCGTGGGTCGGTACCATTTTCAAGCGTTATGGGTGTGTGAAGCGGAATGGTCTCATCCACAGGTCGAAGATAATATTGAATAGCCATCTCCTGCTGTTTCTTATCAAGGAGATAATCCTTAAATATGGCCGCACCCTGTTTTTGTTCATCGGTTACCCAGTCTGCGTTCAATATACAATAGGGTTGTTCGCTCCAGTAGGTGCCTTTGGATGGAAAAATGAAAACAAGTGGGTAAGGGAGTGTCGCTGCAAATTCTGCATTTGCTTTCAATACTTCTGCTTCACTGCTGGTGATGGCATGCAGGTAACCTGGTCCACGTTGGGCAAGTATTTGCATTAAGGGTCGATTCTGGATGCCATAATGGTAGGTATTTTGCTCGAGGTCATGGAAGGCTTCAACAACCGCATCCGAGTAGACCTCATTGGCTGTCAAACCGCTTGTCTTGTTTTCGGTAGAATATGCCAGGGCAGTCAGCATCAGTAAACCGGTATTTGAAAAATCAGGATGGGTGTGCCCAAATTTAAATTGACCCCATTCCTTGTGACCCAAACTTTCCCAACCCAGCGGGTTCGATGACAGGTTCACCAATTTGTCCCAGCTGATGGGTTTATCCGGCCATCCCAGCGCTTCCGCCATTGGACGCCACATCGCGAAACCGATTGGGGCTAATACTGTTGCAGAACAATCATCCGGGATCAAGAGGCTCCCGGTGCGATCACGCCAGATCTGGTTGGCTCCATCGATCCAGCTCTGGTCTCCTGGGCTCCAAACCGTGGGCTTACTTTTGCCATCCAGGATTGCGGATTGTGATCCGCCTGAAGTAACATGGCTCACCTGGACAAATAAGACCTCGCCACTTGATAGTTTATGCTCTTCCTGATTGAACTGGGTTATAACAGCATTCATCCAATCTTCTTTTGTATTGGAAGAAGAGATATCAATGACGACTGCGCCGGATGGAGCTGCAGGAGTTGGTGGAATATTTCCGTTGTTGGAAATGCCAGTGTTCAATCCAGAAAAAAATCGCGGGATCAAAACCGTGGCAGCAATGATACATCCAAAGATGATCAACGCAGCCACTACAACCAGGGCACCCCAGGGAATTTTATTTTTTTCAGAGTACATAATTACCTCCAAATTTCATTATCGATTCTCAACAACAACCCGAAATCCAAGGAAGGAAAAGAAATATCCAGGAGGGTAGGCACGCCGATAAGATGTCCGCGCACCATAAGCTGTATCATTAAAAGAGCCTCCGCGGGAAACATGAAGAATCCCGGAGGGAAATAATTCACCTGGCAAGGGCTCATATAAGCTGGAGGTCCATTCCTGAACGTTCCCAGCCATATCATGAACATCAAATGGGCTTGCGTCTGTATCCATTGTGGCGGATTCAACGGTATCAAAGCGTTCACTTTCAAGTGTGTTGGTTAGTACCGGGTCGAACTCTTCACCCCAGGGGTAGGGGCGACCATCCGAGCCGCGCGCTGCATATTCCCATTCTTTTTCATCTGGTAAACGTATAGCTTTTTTTTTGTAAAATGATAACCAATTGCAATATGCTTCTGCTTCGAAATATGAGATTCCTACGACAGGATGCGATATTCTCCTTTTTTGAATGGTCCAGGCATCCGGTATTTTGCGATTCTCGCGCCCCCAACCATCCGATTGACCATGGTACCACTCCCAACCCGGCTTGCTCCACCAACGTTCTTGCTGGTAGGCATCCGATTCAACAAAGGTCTCATATTGTCCAACGGTCACAGGCATATTGGCCATATCAATTTCACTTACAAATACTTGCCTGGCAGGTTGTTCCCGCATATGAAAACGGCTGCCCATCGTAAAATATCCGCTGGGAATGCGGTGGGTTAACCCGATGGAGGCTTTGATCGAATAATCAAGCTTGGTCATTTCCCGTTATTTGATCCCTGGTCACTCAATCTCAATTGCCATGGCAACCGCTTCTGAACCACCCAGGCACAGGGATGCGATTCCCCGCTTTAAACCACGGTCTTTTAACGCATAGATCAAGGTCGTCAGGACGCGGGCTCCACTGGCACCGATCGGGTGACCAAGTGCAATAGCACCACCATTCACATTTACTTTTCCCCAATCCCATCCCTGGTCTGCCAGTGCAAATCCATCCGCAAGAACCTGGGCTGCAAAAGCCTCATTTAATTCGATCAAGTCAACATCCTGGAGCCTCCAGCCAATTTTCTGTAAAAGAATGGGAATGGCTTTTGCGGGAGCTGCAAACAGGTACCTGGGTTCCAGGGCTGCCTGGGCATAACCGATAATTTTCGCCAGGGGTTTTACTCCCAACTGGTTTGCATAATCCCGGTTGGAGACCACAACTGCGGCTGCGCCGTCATTAAGACCGGGTGCATTACCGGCAGTGACCTTGCCATCCTTTTGAAAAGCAGGTTTAAGAGCAGCCAGGGCTTCAAGGGTTGTTTCGCGTCGTGGAGACTCATCGGTATCAAAAATGGTGATACCTTTTTTACTTTTGATTTCTATTGGCACGATCTCGGATTTGAATTTTCCATTATCAATGGCTGCCAGCGTTTTTTGGTGACTTTGCAAGGAAAACTCATCCATCGCCTGGCGGGATACATTGTATTCAGATGCGATGAATTCAGCAGCATCACCCATGCCCCAATTTTGTAATGAACACCACAATCCATCGAACAGGAGTGCATCGGTCAATTGGCTGTGACCAAACCGTAAATTTCCAGTACGTCCATCCACCAGGAAGGGTGCCCGACTCATGGACTCGAAGCCCCCGGCAACATATAGACGACCATCTCCAGCTTTTATGCAGGCAGCCGCCAGCATGGCTGCTTTTAAACCCGAACCGCACACTTTATTAAAGGCTACAGCGCCAACGGTAGGCGGAAGCCCGGCTTTTATGGCTGCCTGTCGGGCAGGCGCCTGACCCAATCCGGCGGAGACCACGTTCCCCATAAAAACCTCATCAATTTCTGATGGATCCTTGAGACCTGCCCGTTCAACCGCGGCCTTAATGACAATTGCTCCCAATTGTGGCGCGGAAAAACTGGATAAACTGCCTTGAAACTTGCCGCTCGGAGTGCGGACAGCGCTTAATATCACGGGTTCGTCATGTATCATATATGAATTCCTCCTGAAAAGATTAATGGTGAAGATTACTGTAATAAAAATAGAGAAATCAATTCTCTATTTTTCCAAATCCCATTCTGATCTCATCCTTTGATACGTCTCGGTCAATTCTTCAGGCAAGACACGGGTTTGTCCTAAAGTGGACATAAAATTCGTGTCTCCATTCCAGCGAGGCACAATGTGCATATGAACATGATCTGCAATACCCGCACCAGCCGAAACGCCGACATTCGCTCCCAGGTTGAAGGCTTCTGGATGATAAAGTTTGCGAATGATTCGCATACCCAAAGTCACCTTTTGCATGAGTTCGGTCAATGAATCAACATCTAAATTTTCAAATGAATCTGTGTGTAGAAAAGGCACGACCATGATATGCCCACTCGTGTATGGGAAACGGTTCAAGATTACAAAGACGTGCTCCCCTCGATGGAGGATCAGATTTTCAGACCCGTCTTTTTGAGCCAGTAAATTGCAGAAAACACAACCTTCTTCATCAGATTGATGGTGTTCAATATATTCCATTCGCCAGGGTGACCAAAGATAGTTCATTTAAAATAAATTGATTTTCGGAAATTGAGCAAGAGACAGATTGATGAATATAAATATTGAACTGTGTACAGAAGAAAGCAGGGTGTGGGTAAAATTAATTGGAACACAGCTCATGGTTTATATCCACTATATTTAATACTATTATTGTAGCAAAGAATTGAGATATAAGGAATGGTTGACAGTCAATATGAACAAAGGTATGCTAGCAAATATGTATCCGCCTTCTTTATTTAAAAGCACGATCAGCCTGACCGTGAGTGAATTAACCCGCTACCTTCGCCAATTAATGGAGTCGGACGAGATCCTTCAAAATGTATGGGTGCAGGGTGAGATCTCAAACCTGTCGCGGCTAGCTTCCGGTCATATTTATTTCACGCTCAAAGATTCTGGAGCATCCCTGCGGTGTGTCGTGTGGCGGGGCAGCGCAACCCGTTTGAAAGTTTCTCCGCAAGATGGCATGGGCATTGAAGCCCATGGCAATATCAATCTTTACGAAAGTGCAGGGCAGTATCAACTGAATATTGATACCCTCCGTCCAAAGGGTGAGGGAGTTCTTCACCAGGAATTTATGCGATTGAAAATTCTTCTGGAAGAAGAAGGATTATTTGATAATGACCGCAAACGCCCAATACCTGGTTCCATAAAAAGGATCGGGATCGTGACCTCGCCTACCGGGGCAGCTTTACAGGATATGCTCAATACGCTGAAAAGGCGAAATCCAATGCTCGAGGTTTTTTTGGCAGGCACTGCTGTACAGGGCGATGGAGCGCCAGATGGATTGGTGACTGCCATACAGATTCTTAACCAGGTTGTCAACCCGGATCTCATCCTGGTTGCCCGGGGTGGTGGATCGATCGAGGATTTGTGGGCATTCAATGATGAGCGTGTCGTTCGAGCTATTGTCGCCAGCCATGCACCTGTGATCACAGGGATCGGTCATGAAACGGATTTCACCCTGTCCGATTTTGCAGCGGATTTGCGTGGTCCAACGCCAACCGCTGCAGCCGAGCTGGCTACCAGTGTGACCTTGGATGAGATGAAGGATCAACTGGAACATGCCAGTTCCATGTTGGAGAACGCTGTCAATGATATGCTGGGAATTAAGCGAAATGAAACAGTGGATTGCACGACCAGGTTGCAGTATTGTTCACCATCCCGCCGCATACAAAATTCATGGCAAGGTCTGGATACCATGACTCGCAGGATGGTTGCTTCACAGCGACACCGCTTGGTCTTGGAAGCCACCAGGTTGGAGGGTGTTAAGGAACATTTATCATCGCTTAATCCGATGGATGTATTAAGAAGAGGCTATTCGATTGTAACCAGGGACCTGGATAATGTTTTGATCACCAGGACAGAACAGGTATCTGCTGGTGACAAATTATCTGTGCGAGTTAAGAACGGAAGCTTTCCTGTGCAAGCACAAAGCCAGGATCAGGAGAGATCATGAATAAGAAATTGGAACCAATCGATGTAGATAAACTGACTTATGAAGAAGCCTTTAGCGAGCTGATTGCTCTTGTTGAAGCGCTGGAATCGGATGAACACCCGCTGGATGAAACAATGATCTTATTTGAGAGAGGGCAGGCACTTTCGCATCGTTGTTCCACCCTGCTGGACTCTGCAGAACTCAAAGTTCAACAATTGAGCGGCGAAAACCTGGTTGATTTGGATGTTGATTAATATGAATCTTCAGGCCGTATTTCAGAATTATGTATTAATCAGCGCATTGTCTGCCTGGGGAATTGCACAGATCATTAAACTTCCATTGGATTATTTTTTTACGAAAAGATGGAATTGGGCATTGTTGATCAGCGTGGGAGGCATGCCTAGTTCGCATTCTGCCCTTGTAACCGCAACCGCATTTTCAGTAGGATTGTATGCTGGTTTTGACACGGAAATTTTTGCCTTGGCAGTAGCTTTATCGATGGTGGTTATTTACGATGCCACGGGTATCAGGAGACAGGCAGGCATCCATGCCCAGACGATCAATAAGCTGGTTGACCAATTATTGAAAGGTCATCTGGCTCCTGAAAAACAATTGCGGGAAGTCCTGGGACACACCCCATTGGAAGCTCTGGGTGGTGTCATTCTGGGGTTGATAGTCCCTATCCTGTTCTGGCTTATGTGGAGATAGCCCAGGATTATCTGCTGATGCGATTTTTGACATACCTGACCAGTGACTGAACTTCTGGAACCTGCATCACCAGGATTGATACCAGGTAAACTCCTCCACCGAGCACAACTCCACCCAATGTGACCAACCCAGCAGACGAGGCTTCTCCCCTCTGGAGCCAGACGAAAATGACGGATCCCATCAATAGGGATGCAGCCAGGGCTTGCCCAAACCCCTTCAGCAAATTTCGAGAAGACAATCCCTTCAAACGTTTTCGCATGAGCACCAGCAAGACGATTGATTCGAGAGCGGTGGCTAATGTATTGGCAAGTGCCAGCCCCCCGTGCGGCATCCACCCCAATCGCTTAAATAAAGCAGAAAAAGAAAAACTGAAGACGACATTGAGGCTCATGGCAGCAATCCCAACCATAACAGGGGTTTTGGTATCGTGTAACGCGTAGAAAGCACGTGCCAGGATTTCAAGGACCGAATGCCCGATCAGGCCGGCTGCATACCAAAGCAAAGCCCAGGCAACCAGCTCGGTGGAATGAGCATTGAAATTTCCACGCTCATAAAGCAGACTGATGATGGGTTCTCGCAGCAGAATTAACCCGATAGATGCTGGTACTGCCAGGAATAATACCCCTCGCAAGGTTGCTGCCAGCGAATGACGAACTTCGTCTAATTTACCGAGTGCAAATTGGGATGCAAGCGTTGGCATCATGGCCGTGGCCACAGATTGGGCAATAACGGCTTGTGCCATTAACATCAAGGAAAACCCGTAATCGATACCCACCAGGCTCCCGGGACCCATCTGGGTAGCCAGTGCCGAGTTTACCCAAAAATTGAATTGGACAACTGCCACGCCTGCCAGTCGAGGTACGATCAGGCGGATAACCTCCCCGACATGTGGATCCCCAATTCCCAGATCAAGCGAATAGCTGCCTTTTTGTTTGATTAAACTGGGAATTTGTAAGAGTAAATGCAGGGACGCACCAATCACAACCCCCCAGGCTAGTCCATAAATTCCAAACCTGGGTGCCAGGACCAGAACGCCAAAGATCAATCCCAGCTGGTACATGGCGGGAGTCAGGGCAGGAATTAGGAAAACCTGGTTGGAGTTTAGTATACCCATCACCAATCCGCTCAACCCAAACAGAACTGCAGAGGCTAATTGGATTCGCAACAAATTTACGGTCAACTGCAGGAGCTGGGGGTCCTTGCCCAGCCCGGGAGCCAATGCATATCGTACGATTTGAGGGGCGATCAGATAAGCAATGATCCCTAGAAATATTAGAAGGATCACAACCAGGTTGGCGATCGATGAAGCCAGCTTCCAGGCGGATTTTTTCTCGCCTCTTGCCAGGAGAGAAGTAAAAGTAGGGATGAATGCAGAACCGAGCGCACCACCTGCGATCAAATTAAAGAGAGTTTCCGAAACCCGGTTGGCCGCGATGAATGCATCCAAATCGATATTGGCTCCGAAAACCCGGGCAACAAGGATCCTTCGTAGCAGCCCGGCCAGTTGGCTGAAAATAAATGCCAATATGACTGTTCCGGCTGCACGCGCGATCTGATGGTTGGAATTGGAATAATTACCCACAGTAATGGATTATACTGCCTTGGAACCGTTATAGGAGAGATAGAAAATGACTAAAATTGATTATATATTACTGGTCCCGTTCCTCCTGTTTGGGTGTGTTCAGGGTCCTGAAAAGGATGAATTTGCCACGACACAGCCATCCGGTTTGTTTTCTCTTACCGACACTGCGGAGATCATGGATGTTTATTTTAGTGACCCCGAACAACGGATCGATGGAGATTATCGAAATGGTCCCGATGATTTTTTGGTGGAGGCTATTAAAAAAGCGAAGATCTCCGTGGATATCGCAGTTTATAGCTTGAACTTGTGGAGCATCCGGGACGCATTGAAAGATGCCTTTCACCGGGGATTGCAGGTGAGAATTGTGATGGACAGTGATAACATCAGCGATGAAGTACCCCAGGAATTACAGGCTGAGGGAATAAGTATCCTGGGTGACCGCAGGGAAAGTTTGATGCATAATAAATTTATTATTATCGACAGGCAGGATGTCTGGACTGGTTCCATGAATTTAACGGTAGGCAGTGTGTTTTATGACAATAATAACCTGATCCATGTACATTCGACGGATATAGCCGAAAACTATCTTGCCGAATTTGATGAGATGTTCTTACGGGATATGTTTGGACAAGATGTAGTCGCGGATACACCACACCCACAGGTTATGGAAGGAAATTCCCAGTTCGAAGTATTTTTTTCTCCTGATGATGATGTCTCCGGACATATCGTGGATTTGGTTAACAAGGCTGAAGAGAGTATCTACTTCATGGCATATTCTTTTACTTCCGATGTGATTGCAGCAGCCATCATCGAGAGGTCACAAGCTGGGATCCTGGTGACAGGTTTGATGGATGAAGATCAGATCTCATCCAATACCGGGACGGAATACGATCCATTCCTCTCGGCTGGAATAATAGTTCTTAAAGATGGAAATTCAGGGTTAATGCACAATAAAGTGATCATTATCGACAGGAAAATTGTGATCACCGGCTCTTATAATTTCAGTAAGAGTGCCGAGACAAAAAATGATGAAAATGTGATCGTGATCCACAACCCGGATATCTCAAAAAGATATTTACTAGAATTCGAAAAATTATTCACACAGGCGGGAAGTTGATCCAAATAGATCACAAGCTCCAGCATACAATTTCCATCCTGGTGCACTCATCAGATCTTAATCAATATGAAGTATGCTCATGTCTGGTTTTAATAATATTAACCACTCTTGGTTGAGGAAATTTTTATGGAATCTCTAATCCTAATGGCATCCTTGTTTTTATGGAGCATAATTCATTCAGTAATGGCTTCCCTGTGGATCAAGGACTTCATAAGAAGAAGGCTGGGTGAACGGGTATTTCGTTATTACCGCATGTTTTACAATATTTTTGCCGGGTTAAGTCTTCTGCCGATCGTCGGGTTGATGTTTATCCTTGGTGATCATCAACTATATTCAATTCTAAAACCCTGGGTTGTTTTTTTCTTATTTGTTCAGTTCTTATCTTTGATGGCTCTGATGGTCGGCTTAAAACAGACTGGAGCGCTTGAATTCCTGGGTTTGAATGCATTTATAGGTAAAGATGAGACTGGATCGCAAAAATTTTCCACAAGGGGGCTCTACGGAATTGTCCGGCACCCGCTTTATAGTGCAGGACTTGTATTCTTGTGGTTCTCACCGGTAATGACCAGGAATTCCCTTCTGGTATCAATTTGTTTGAGTATATATTTGTTTGTTGGAGCATTAATTGAAGAGCGAAAATTGATAATTGAATATGGGGATATCTACCGGGAATATAGAAAAATGGTTCCCATGATGATACCAGGTATCAAATGGAACAAATAAGCACCTGAAACGTCTATGTCCAGGATCACAGGGAACATAATATTGTTTAAAATTCCAGATCCGACAAGTTTTTTTTGATTCTTTCCATTAATCCTTTTTGAAAATTTTGAGAAATACCGGAGTATAATTTTATTTCATGACAACCATTTCCAAATCCGTTCCTCGTCAGACCTCCCTGGTATCTCAATTAATTACAACCATCCTTATGGGGTTGTCCCTTTTCCTGTTGGCAATATTAATGGTCATAGGTTCATACCAGGTCTGGTTTTCGGGTCACATCCTACCCGGAGTTTCAGTTGCTGGAGTGGATTTATCGGGGATGATCCCACAAGATGCAGCCTTGAAATTAAGCCAGAATGTTGTTTTCCCATATTTGGGAAAGATCTTGTTTCGGGATGGAGATAAGATCTGGCTGGCCTCTCCTGCAGAACTTGGATTGGTTCTAAACACATCCAGCAGTGTTCAGGCTGCCATGCAAGTGGGGCGCTCGGGAAATCTGGTACAAAGGTTATCCACTCAGGTTAATTCCTGGCGAAATGGGCAGGAGATCCCTGTCGTGTACCTGTTTGATCAGAGAGTTGCTTATGCATTCTTGCAGAAAATCGCAACTGAGATCGATCGACCGGAAATTGAGGCTGACCTGGCTTTGGATGGCGTGAATGTTATCGAAAAAAATGGTCAAATAGGTCGGCTTCTTAATGTTGATCTGACCATGGATCTATTGATCACCCAATTGCAATCTTTCAGTGACGGGGAAGTTCCACTCATCATAAATGAGGTGGATCCTTTGATCATGGAGGTTACTTCCGAGGCTGAGACCCTTAAAAATTTATTGAGTTCACCCCTGGTATTGTCAATTCCAGATGCACAGGCAAATGATCCGGGTCCTTGGATCATAGAACCGGATTCTTTGGCGAACATGATAAGAATAGAACGGGAAATTAATGGTGAGAGCGCTCATTATATTCTTTCATTGGATGATTCACGCTTGATGCCGATCTTGGATGAGATTGGTGCAAGTATTAAGAGTAAATCACAAAATGCAAGGTTCATATTTAACGACGAAACGCGCCAATTGGAATTGATCCAGCCTGCGATCATTGGCAAGTCCTTCAATTTGGAGGCATCTTTAGGAGAGATAAAGCAACTTGCTTTCCAAGGTGAGCATGAAATACCGATCGTAGTTGATCTGGATCCACTATTGGTTGGAGATGATGCACAGGCACATACATTGGGCATTACAGAATTGGTGTCAACAGGTACCACCTATTTTTTTGGCTCCAGCAATGAACGTATACAGAACATTCAAACAGCCTCCAGCCGATTTCATGGATTATTGGTTGCTCCAGGAGAGGTATTTTCAATGGGGAATGCCCTGGGAGATGTCAGTCTTGAGAACGGTTATGCTGAAGCAATGATCATTTATGATAATCGCACCATCAAAGGTGTGGGTGGAGGCGTGTGCCAGGTAAGTACAACGCTATTCAGGACAGTATTTCTGGGAGGGTTTCCAGTTGTTGAGCGACATCCTCATGCCTACCGTGTGGGCTATTACGAACAATTATCTTCAGGAGCCCACGATAGTAATTTAGCCGGTTTGGATGCAACGGTTTATGTACCCCTGGTGGATTTTAAATTTAAGAATGATACACCCTACTGGTTATTGATGGAGACTTATGTCAATGTTGAAGCTCGCAGGCTTACCTGGAAATTTTACTCGACCAATGACGGTCGCAGTGTGGAATGGACCACGACTGGTCCCCAGGATGTAGTTCCTGCTCCCGAGCCACTATTTCAGGAAAATCCGGAATTAGGAGCTGATGAGATAAAACAAGTGGATTGGTCTGCGGATGGCGCAGTTGTGAATGTGAATCGGACGGTCTTAAAGAACGGTCAGGTATATTTCGAAGACAGATTCTTTACCTCCTATTCTCCATGGCAGGCAATTTGTGAATACGGAAGTGGTCTGACAGATCCAAAAGCACGCGCTGCAGAGAAAGGGATATGCCAACAATAGGCGTGGTAAAATTGCAATTATTATTACTATTGGAGAAAAAAGATGGTCAACAAGGAATTACTTGAGATATTAAGGTGTCCGGTATGTGTACGAGAAAAGGATGGATTATTAAATTTGTATAAAGAAACTTGGTTGATCTGCCAGGATTGTGATCGCAAATACCCGATCGTTGAGGAAATTCCAGTAATGTTGATCGATGAGGGAGATAAATGGGTTAATGTGGTAGAGAAAGATCTGCCAGTTCCTCCACCTCCCATGAAATAATATGGATGCTGAAATACAATCGCTGCTGATCGAATTGAACAGTGGTGATGACCACCGAGCTGAACTCGCAATCCCTGCTTTATCAGCCCAGGGAAATAGTGCGCTGCCAGCCTTACAGGAGATGCTGGATTCATCTGATATCGATTCCCGTTGGTGGGCTGTGAGATGTCTGGCGCAGATGGAAAATCCTCCGTTGGACCTTTTGGTGGGATCGCTTGAAGATGGTTCTCATGAAGTGCGACAATGTGCTGCATTGGCAATCAGCCACCACCCGCATATTTCCGCCATAAAAAGTTTGCTGGATTTGATTCAAGAAACTGAATCTGTCACAACAAACCTGGCTGCAACCGCTTTAATAGCGATTGGCAAAGAAGCAATACCCGGATTATTGGACCTATTACCAAACCTGAAAGATGGAAGCAGGATAGAGGCGTACCGCGCAATTGCCTGCATAGCAGATCAACGTGCAATACCTGTGTTAATGAGCGCATTGGATGAAGATTCCTTGGCGATCAATTATTGGGCTGAAGAAGGATTAAATCGCCTCGGGCTCGATATGGTATATCTGGAACCGGATTAAATTATGAAAATTAATAAAGAGAAAATTTTGGCATATTTCAAGAAGATAAAACGACCAACAAAAATCCAATTAATCACATGGGGAATTGGATTAGTGTTAGCGATAGGTTTATTTCTGATTTCACGTAACCTGACAGCATGTTGGCAATTGACATCCTTGGTTGGCGTACCTCCTCAATCATGCTCAGAGAGTGGTGTCCTTAATATTCCACAGCCTGATGCTTCCGGCACGAATCAACCCGTTGCTGGCACTCCTTCTGTAAATTCCATACCTACAGTTGGAGCTCCACAAGTCGAGCTACCACCTCCGTGGGATGGGGCATCCAGGGTGACTGTATTGATCATTGGATTGGATTATCGGGATTGGGAGGCAGGTAGTGGAGCTCCCCGCTCCGATACCATGATGCTCCTGACGATAGATCCAAAGACGAAAACTGCCGGCATGTTGTCGTTGCCCAGGGATTTGTGGGTCAACATACCAGATTTTAATTATGGTCGCATCAATACGGCTTACTCTCTTGGAGAAAGCTGGAAACTGCCCGGTGGAGGACCCGGTCTTGCAGTAAGAACTGTTGAAGAATTCCTGGGAATTTCCATTCAATATTATGCACAAATTGACTTTCAGACCTTTGAACGCGTGATCGACGAGATTGGCGGAGTGAAGATTACACCATTCCAAGACGTTACTTTGGATGCAATGGGTGATGGAGATATCCCGGTCACTCTGGAAAAAGGAGTGACTGTTGCATTGCCCGGTAATCTTGCTCTGGCTTATGCAAGAGCAAGGCATACGAAGGATGGAGACATTGATCGTGCCAAACGCCAGCAGGAAGTGATCATTGCAATCAGGGATCGTGTCACCGACAGAAAATATTGGCCTACACTTGTAGCCAAGATTTATCCTGTTTATCAGGATGTGTCTGCGGGTATCAACATGAATATGTCCCTTGAAGATGCACTTCGCCTGGCCTTGTTGGCACGCCAGATAAAGTTGAATAAAATAAAATCAGGCATCATTGATTACACGATGGCAGTCCCTGTAAAATTGAATCTCCCGGATGGGGGTGGCTCAGCTGACGTACTTAAACCCATTCCAGATAAGATTCGAATATTACGTGACCAGATATTTAGTTCAGGCGGAGCTCTCAGCCCCCTGGCGAGCGGAAACCCGACAGAATTAATGCAGGCTGAAGGCGCCCGTGTGGCAGTTCTAAATGGATCTTATGCAGAAGGCGTGGCAGGGAAAACTACGGAATATTTCCAGGCTCAAGGAATGAATGTTGTCTCAACCGATAATTCGAGCGAAAAAGTTGCTGTAACTGTACTGGTAGATCATTCTGGTAAACCTTATCTATTAAAATACTTGATGGAGATCATGAATATTGGCCCATCACAGGTGCGAACTCGTTTTGACCCAAATTCTGCTTCAGATGTGGAAATAATCATCGGTGATGATTGGGCATTTAATAACACGATGCCTTAAGATTCAGTGCAGCTATTCAAGATCCGGTCACGATAAGTGGCCGGATCTTTATTTCAGGGTTGTTGGAAAACCAATTTTATACTTCCCCACCTGGTTATACCACTTTCTGTGGAGCAGGAAGGAGCGGATAGGTAGGATACCGGGGCACCGCCTTTGGCAAGTTGAATGCTGTATACAACTTCAGGTGTCATCAAGTAATCAGCATAACCATCACCTATCTCTGGTTTTAAACCTGTGAAAAAGTGCTCCTCCCCTTCTGACCATGTAATGATGATCTCTGCACCAGGTATGGGTTTACCAGCTCTATTCCTTATCTCGACCTGGAGAAGGAGGGAATTTTGGGGAGAATCACAGATAACCTGGTTTTTCTTCAAAATAAATGCTGCTCCAAGTGTAGGTGTAAATGTACTGGACGGTCTCAGTGTGGGTGTGTTGATGAATGCAGGTTGTTTGGATGGGGTCCCGCCCATTGTAACCGGTGAGGTTCCAGTAGGATTGGTTGTAGCGGTGTTTGTTGACGCTAAAGACTTATTTTCTGTGGGGTCATCCAGAGATAAGTCTGAATCCTGTTTGAGAGCAGATGTCAAAAAAGCCAATACAAAGGCTTTATTGGTTGGGTCACCAGAATCCAGGAGGTTCTGAGCCTGTTTGGTGAGAGCCTGGATGACATCAGCATCATCAAGAAGGTCCAGCCTGGATTTTGCACGCTCCAGGTTGTTGGTTGCATAAAATGCCGAAGCGATTTGAAAGCGGAAATCATCTTTGAAGTCAGAGCGTAAGGTCGCCGGATGAGTATCAATGTATTTTACAGGTGCAACAACCCACGAGATTATCAATCCAGACAGAATACCGATCACCAGGCCGGTAAGCAGGTACCAGTTCCCCTTTCGAGGAATTTTTTCATCACCTCCAATCGAGCTGCTATCCTGCGTCAAGGGGTGAGTCCTCCTGTACCGGACTGCCAGGTTTGCAGGGAAGTCGCAAGGTTTTGAATGAGCACCAGGTCTTCGGAGGCGTATCCTAATTGGGTACCATGAGCAAGTGATTGAATGACGATTTCAACCGGCGGATCGCTGCCAAGCTGTGCAAGCTGCCTGACTGCCTGATCTGCATCCTGGCTTGAATTAAAGATCTCTGCCACCATGAGGACATAATCAGTACGGTAGTCGTAACGCAGCGTGGATGGAGTTGTATTTAAATACTCCAACGGACTGACCACCCAGCCATAAACCAGCCCAAGTGCAAGACCTAGCAGGATCACCACAAAGAATTTCAGCCAACGATTCATAGGGTTATTTTGCCACATAATACTGAAAAATAGTAGTAATTTCCCACAAAAAAATAACATCCGGGCAGGCGAACCGGCGGCACCCAGAGACACCTCCTTACCGCTGCTTCCTCTCGGACCTGACGGGGTTCGCAGGGCTCTGCCGCGCCGGACCCACCCGGACATTGCAAGGATAACCGAAGAAGAAAGGTTCGTCAACTGCAGAGGTAATTAATATTGAGTTTAATTCATACAGGTGGATACGCTCGGGATTATAATGAAGTCATGAATGACTTAAAATCCCAATTCCTTCTTGATCCGCAAATAATATTTCTAAATCACGGCTCATTCGGGGCAACACCCAGGCCTGTATTTGCAGCCTACCAATCCTGGCAGGAACGCCTGGAAAACCAGCCCGTTCTTTTCCTCGGCAGGGAATTGGATGGTCTGTTATTCGAAGCCAGGGAAAAATTGGGTCAATTTCTCAACGCGGATGCTGAAGACCTGGTATTCATTCCAAATGCCACACACGGAGTCAATATTGCAGCTCGTTCGTTAAAACTCGAGCCGGGTGATCAAATCTTGACCAGCGATCACGAATATGGTGCCTGCGATAATTGCTGGGAATTTATTTGTGCAAAAACCAATGTGAATTATATTCATCAGTCGATCTCCCTGCCCGTTCGATCTGACGAAGCAATTGTAGATGAATTCTGGCAGGGGGTCGGCTCGAAGACAAAAGTTATTTATTTGAGCATGATCACATCTCCCACCGCTTTGCGAATGCCGGTTGAGAAAATTTGTGTGCGCGCTCGCCAGAATGGGATATTGACCATCATCGACGCAGCTCATGCCCCAGGGCAGATTGATGTCGACCTGCGAGAACTTGGGGCAGATATTGTTTTTGGGAATTGCCACAAGTGGATGCTTGCTCCTAAAGGCTCTGCATTCTTGTATGTCCGAAAAGAAGTACAGAAGATCATTGAACCATTGGTGGTAAGCTGGGGGCTGCATGTTACCCCTGAAAAAAGCACAGGTTCTCGTTTTGTGGACATTCTACAATGGACAGGAACAAATGACCCATCAGCGTATTTAAGTGTGCCTGCGGCCATCCAATTTATGCAGGACAACCAATGGGGTGATGTGCGCCTGGAGTGCCATCACCATTTGCGCATAGCCATTGAGAGTATTTGTGATAGGTTCAAAATGAAATCACTCTATCCAATTGAATCGCATTTCTATTCCCAGATGGGAATAGCTCCTTTACCTCGTGTAAACCCGGATCAGTTAAAAAAACGGTTATATAAAGAGTACAAGATCGAAGTGCCAATAATTGATTGGCATGATCGGCAATTTATCAGGATCTCTGTGCAAGGTTACAACTCAGGAGCAGATATTGAAATATTAATTAATGCCTTGACTGAATTAATTCCACAGGTTTTAATTTAATAATGAAATTTACTAAAAAAGGATGCCTGTACTTGCGGAAAGATGATAGATGTCGCTTTTCAAATCTCGTTAAACGATGTACCCTTAAACAAGTGAAAAAGAAATAAATTTTAGAAAAGGAGTTCTTCAATGCGGTTATATGTGGATAGCGCCAAATGTTCCGGATGTAATGCTTGTAGAGTGGCTTGCTCTTTAAATCTGTTTGATGAAAGCAATCCCAAAAAATCAGCCCTCCTGGTTCAACCTCATTTCCCATCACCGGGAGTATACGAAGTGAAAGTGTGTACACAATGTGGAGAGTGTGCCGCAGTTTGTCCCGACGAAGCCATAAAACTCAACTCCAGGGGAGCCTGGTATGTTGATTTTGATCAATGCAGTTTATGTGAAGCCTGTGTACCTGAATGCCCGGAAGATGTAATGTTTGTGAAGGTTGAGCTGGCAACAGCTGCCTGGAAATGTGACCTGTGCGGGGATTGTGTTGATGTATGCGGGACAGGTGCATTGTGGATTTCTGAAAAAGAAACTGCTGTAGCTTAGGAGGCAATGATGAATGGATATGGTGGAAAAATTCTACGGGTAAATTTAACAACCGGCAAGATCGCAAAAGAACCAACTCCAGTAGAAGTGGCGCGCGATTTTATCGGTGGTCGCGGTTTTGGAGCTTATTTTTTGTTTAAGGAAGTTCCACAGGGAGCTGATCCACTTGGTCCTCAGAATAAATTGATCATATCAAGTGGACCCATGTCTGGTTTAATGATCCCTGGTGCAGGGAAATGTGATTTTACAACAAAATCACCTCTAACCGGCGGCTATGCTTCTGCTTCCATGGGCGGTCATTTTACTGCAGAGATGAAATACGCAGGGCTGGATAGTATTATCCTGGAAGGTATTAGTTCCAAACCTGTTTATTTGTTCATTGATAATGAAAAGACTGAACTCAGGGATGCCAGTGAATATTGGGGGCAAGGTACAATTGCAGTTGAAAAGCACTTGAAGGAAAAATTTGGAGAAGAATTCCAGATTGCCGTCATAGGTCCCGGTGGCGAAAATGCAGTCTCCTATGCCTGTATTAACCACGATTTTGGGCGGCAGGCAGGACGCGGGGGTGTCGGGGCTGTGATGGGTATCAAGAAAGTCAAGGCGATCGTTATCCATGGTACCTATTCCATCCCTGTTGCAGATACAAAGACATATCGCCAGGCTGGCAAGGCATTATATAAGGCTTGCAAGGATGCCAGTTTCCTGGCAGAATGGACACGCTATGGAACAACTGTTGTGACGAGTTGGTGTGATGAAGTCGGTGCACTTCCCACGAGAAATTTCAGTGCCGGATCCTTTGAGGATGGAAAAAATCTATATGGTCCGGTGATGCGGGAGAAAATTGTGATAACCGACAAAGGCTGCTTTGGTTGCCCTTCACCGTGTGGTAAATATAGTCGCTCAAAAAAATATGACAGCTATGTTGAAGGCCCTGAATATGAGACCATAGGTCTGCTAGGTTCCAACCTGGGCATTTCAGACATTGAAGCTGTGGCGCAGGCAAATTTGCTGGCTGATGATGCCGGGATTGACACGATCAGTGCCGGGAATGCCATTGGCTGGGCCATGGAATGTTATGAGAAAGGTATTCTAACCAGGGAGGATACGGGTGGACTTGATCTGCATTTCGGTAACATTGAAGCCACTTTTGAATTGCTCGGAAAGATCTCACGCAAAGAAGGATTGGGTGCCTTGCTGGCAGAAGGAGTGAAAAAAGCCTCACAAAAAATCGGCAAGGGTACAGAAAAATTCGCCATCCACGTCAAAGGCATGGAACAGTCTGGATATGCAACCCATAACGCGACTGCCATGTTGCTGGCATATATGACCTGTGATGTAGGCGCACACCACAACCGCTCATGGGCAATAACCTATGATATTCAAGTTGGACGGGATCTGGTCGTTCCCGAAAAAGTTGCCCGTGTGATCTGGTTGCAAAATTTCCGCCCAATGTTTGACGTGCTGGGTGGTTGCCGTTTGCAATGGGTGGAATTGGGAATCGACCGCGAACTCTACATATCTGCCCTGGATGCCATAACAGGTATTCACCGGAGTTGGGATGATTATGAAAAAGTAGGTGAACGGATCTGGAATCTGACACGTATGTTCTGGGCACGAGAAAATGAGGGTTTCGATCGCAGTTGGGATATGCCATCTCCCCGATTTTATGAAGAAGCTCCCGAGTCTGGAGCAACAAAAGGCCAGATCACCAAAATTGAAGATGTTCATCGGCTTTTGGATATGTATTATGAACAACGCGGATGGAGCAATGATGGCTTACCAACACCAGAAAGACTGGTTGAGTTAAATTTGGCGGAGCTTGTTGCTTGAAATGACTGCAACCATTCTGACATCCAGCGTAATAAAGGAATTATTGGATGGAAAAAACGAATTCGAAGTAGAAGTTGGTCTTTCTGTTCGTGACACACTGTTGAAATTGAATATCAATCCTGAGTTGGTCGCCCTGGTAATTGTCGCAGGAGAGCAAAGATCGAAAGATTACATTATCCAGGAAAATGATATTGTAAAAGTTATGGCAATAATAGGTGGTGGATAAACACGGTCCATCTCCCGGCAGGCAAAAATGCCTGCCGTTTTTCTTGATGGATCAAATTTCATTTCTATCAAAAAACTAATAAAAAAGACACATATTATCGAATATAATTATTGCCATTGTCGCAGGTTCGACAATAAGTCTATAAGTATTATTAAACAGGCAGGTGCTATGAAATTAAAGCAAGATAAACACCTGGAAATGTATTTCCAGATGGTACTCATCCGGCGAATGGAAGAGAGGGCTGCAGAACTATATCAGAAGGGAGAGATCGGAGGCTTTCTGCATTTATACATCGGGCAGGAAGCGGTCAGTACCGGATTGATTTCTGCCCGTCTCCCCCAGGATAGAGTTATTACTGCCTACCGGGATCATGGTGTCGCAATCAATTGTGGTTTGCCAGTCAACGGATTAATCGCAGAATTGCTGGGAAAGGCAACGGGTGTTTCCAGGGGAAAAGGTGGATCGATGCACATGGCTGATACCTCTCGAAATTTTTGGGGAGGACATGCCATTGTAGGTTCACATTTACCTTTGGCTGCCGGGTTGGCATTGGGTGACCAGTATGCCAACCGCGATGCAGTTACGATCTGTATGTTTGGTGACGGAGCAACCAATATTGGATATTTCCATGAGGCATTAAATCTCTCTAAAGTGTGGAAGCTGCCTGTATTGTGGGTCTGTGAGAATAATCGTTATGGGATGGGGACGATCGTTGAAAATGCCTCGGCTGTTTCAGAGATCCGTCAAAAAGCAGAAGGATATGCGATACCGAACGAACGGGTGGATGGGATGGACGTAATGGCTGTTCATGATGCCTCTTTAAAAGCTCTAAAACGTGTCCGCTCAGGTGAAGGTCCTTATTTCTTGGAAATAATGACTTACCGTTATCGAGGACATTCCATGGGAGACCCTGAACGATACCGAGACCAAGCTGAGATAAAGAAATGGCAGGAGCAGGACCCTATTGGAATCTACCAGGCATACCTGTTGGATAAAAAAATTGCATCCCGGGATGAATTGACCGGGTTGGAGAAACGTGCAGAGCAGGAGGTGGATACTGCAGTAATGTTTGCCCAGTCAAGCCCGTATCCAGCACCCGAAGAACTTTATAAGGATATTTATGTGGATTAATTTTCAATTGATAGGAATGAATTTGGGCAAAGGGATACGAGGATAGGTGGCATGACACGATTAACGATGCGTGAAGCAATTTCACAGGCTCTCTGGGAGGAGATGGAAAGCGATCCATCTGTTTTTATTCTTGGTGAGGAAGTGGGGGTTTGGGGTGGGACCTATGCAGTTACAAAAGGTTTCTATGACCATTTTGGAGCAAGAAGAGTAAAAGATACTCCTATTGCAGAGTCAGCTATTATCGGCGCAGCCATAGGTGCCGCTCTGACAGGTTTGAGGCCTGTAGCAGAACTTATGACCATTAATTTCGCATTTTCAGCCATGGATCATATCGTCAACGAAGCGGCAAAATTGCATTACATGTTTGGTGGGCAATTTGTGTTGCCGATGGTTATCCGGACAGTGGGAGGAGGTGGGCGCCAATTGGGTGCTACTCATTCGCAGACTCCAGATGTAATTTTTGCTCATTTTCCTGGTTTGAAAGTTGTCGCGCCTGGAACGCCGGAAGATGCCAAAGGTCTGCTTAAATCTGCAATACGTTGCAACGATCCAGTACTTTTCATTGAACATGCCACCATGTACCAGGTGCGCGCAGAAGTTCCCGAAGGTGATTACAGCATTCCCATCGGAGTCTCAAAGATCCAGCGTCCGGGGCAGGATATTACCATCGTAAGTTATTCAAAAGGGCTGGAACTATCCATGCAAGCAGCTGAGGAACTGTCCAAAGAAGGTATTGATGTTGAAGTGATCGATTTGCGTACTTTACGTCCCTTGGATATGGACCCGGTCATTGAATCTTTTAAGAAAACCAATCACGCTGTTATTGTCGAGGAAGGTTGGAAGAGCTATGGAGTGGGTGCGGAGATCAGCTCCCGTATCTATGAAGAGGCTTTTGATTATGTGGATGCCCCGATCAAGCGTGTTGCTCAAAAAGAAGTACCTCTACCTTACAGTAGAGACCTGGAGCAATTGGCTTTACCCCAGGTGCCAGATATTGTTGCTGCGGTCAGGGAGGTGTTGAATGGCTGATGTGGTAATTATGCCAAAATTAGGCTTTGACATGGCTGAAGGCACGCTTGTTCGTTGGGTTAAGAACGAAGGCGACCCGGTCTCTAAAGGTGAAGTAATTGCTGAAATTGAAACCGATAAAGCTACCGTGGAAGTGGAATCAGGTTTCAGTGGTTTTGTTCGCCGGCTATTGGTTGATCAGGGTACGGTATTGCCAGTAAATTCCCCCATTGCTGTAATTGGCTCTCAGGATGAGGATATCCGTAATGTCTTGGAACAAGAACCTTCTCCCATTGGGGAAACAAGTCCAATTAAAAAAGAAAAAATTGATGTTGGATCGAAACCTGATTCAAGAAAATCCTCAGATAGGATCCCATCAAGCGAAAAGAATGGTCGCCAGAAGATTTCACCACTGGCGCGTAGACTGGCGGCTGAGAAGGGTATTTCCCCGGACTCTCTTCAAGGTACCGGACCCGGTGGGCGGATAATTCGGCGTGATGTGGATGGGTTAAGTAATGAAAAAATACTTTCCCGGTCCCTTATAGGCGGATTGGATAAGCAGGTCAACATAAGCAAATTAAGGCAGATCATTGGTCGTAGAATGACGGAATCCAAACAACAAGTTCCGCATTTTTATGTAACCCGAAACTACAATGTTGGAAAGCTTCTTGATGTGCGAACTCAATTTAATGGGATATTACCTGATGGAGAGAAACTATCGGTTAACGATTTTGTTGTGAAAGCAACTTCCCTTGCCTTGAGTGAATTCCCAAACCTGAATGCATCCCTTGTGGATGGCGCCATCCTTCAGCATGGTGAAGTCAATATCGGTATTGCTGTAGCGGTCGAAGGTGGATTGCTGACCGTGGTATGCCATGAAGCAGACAGAAAGCCAATTCGTCAAATTTCGCAAGAGACCAGGCAAATGGTGGATCGAGCCCGATCCGGCAAGGTCAAGACGGATGATATTGAAGGTTCAACCTTTTCATTATCAAACCTTGGAATGTTCGATGTTGATGAGTTCGTTGCTATCATCAATCCCCCGGAGGCTGCCATCCTCGCATTGGGTTCAGCCCAGGAAACCGCAGTAGTTGAGAATGGGATTATTAAAACAGGTTGGAGAATGAAAGCCACCATATCAGTGGATCACCGCATCAGTGATGGCGCTGAAGCTGCCAGATTTATGCAAGCCCTGGGTAAATACTTGGAGGAGCCTATCCGACTGGTGGTTGTGTAAAAGGATTTCTTGTTGGATTAAAAATAGTAATTCCCTTTTATCTCGTCCAAAGGATAAAAGGGAATTTCATTATAATTAATTTGGCTCGGTGGAGGTGTCTGAAACCAGAAAAATATCTCCACCGTACTTGTGAAGGTGACTATAACAATCTCGCTGCAATGCTCTTGTTATAAGAATTATGCACAAGGTAGATACCCGCCAGAGTCACCAATCCACCCACGAGCTGAACGGGTTGGGGAAGTTCTCCAAGCAATGGAATCGCTAGCAGGGTGGTCAGGATGGGTTGACCTATCATGGTAGGGGCGACAATGGAGGCTGGTAAATGACCCAGTGCATAAGAAACTGTCATATAACCAAGAATTTGGGATACAAGTGCCAGCAGGATGAACACCAACCAGGATTGTTGGGAATAACCACTGAATTGGTGACCAAGAACCAGGTTGATGATCAGGGTAAAAAGACTGGCGCTGATTACCATGATCGTAATGTAAGAGAGTGGGTCGAGGCTTTCACGGCCTCGTTGTGTCGATAGAAGATATCCGGCATAGAAGAAACCTGCCGTAATCGCCATCAAATCCCCTAAACCCAATCGGGGATGAAGGAAAAAATCATTTCCCAGGACTAGTGCAGCTCCCCCCAGGGCGAGTGCCAACCCCAACCAGAAACCCTTTGGCAGCTTGTTCCGAAAAAGGAACATGGTAACCAGTGCAACCCAAATCGGAGCTGTGTTACCTAATAAGGTCGCGTTGGAGGCAGTTGTATATAATACCGATGAATTCCAAAATGCCAGGTCAAAGGCGGTGAATAAACCACCTAATATTGGGAAGATTAAATTCTGCCTGGTAACCTTGTTATTCTTAAAATTGCGCCATACAAAGATGGGCAATAGCAATAGTGAAGAGATGAGCAGCCGGTAGAAGCCGGTTATTGTTGCAGGTGCATCTGCCCAGCGTACGAACATGGCGGTCAGACTAAGCGCCAAAATTCCGGTTGTAAGAGCAATGTAGGGAAGCGTTCTGGATTTGGACAAGGGAGATTTGGTGGTATTAATGAT
>JBDRQK010000057.1:0-8955 GCA_043826315.1 Chloroflexota bacterium | reverse complement strand
CCTATCCGGAGGTGTGTTTGTGAATCGTAAAGTGAAATTAATCTTGAATCCCATGGCAGATATGGGAAATGCCTGGAAGGCTGCACGCGACTTGCGTCCGATCATCTCTGAATATGGGAATGCTGATTGGGCAGGAACAGTTTATCCCAACCACGCATCGGAGTTGACCCGCCAAGCTGGTGAACAAGGCTATGAGCGTGTGATCGCAGTCGGGGGAGATGGAACAGTACATGAGGTTATCAATGGGTTAATGGTGCTTCCAGAGCAGCAACGACCCATTTTAGGTATTGTTCCAGTTGGTTCCGGAAACGATTTTGCCCATGCGGCAGGAATTCCCATGAACCCAATTGAGGCACTTAACCTGGCTTTGTATGGAGAACCTGGGCGTTTAGATGTGGGTATGTTACAAGCTGAAGATGGCCGAGTGGAATATGTGGATAATACTTTCGGTATAGGTTTTGATGCAATCACCACCATACGTTCGCATAAACTTCCCCTCTTACGCGGATTTCTGATGTACCTGGTGGCAGTCATTCAAACCATCATCCTAAACTTTGATCCAGTTTATTTGAAGGTGGAAACCGACGAGGAAACCTGGGAAGGACCAACTGTCATGTTCGTCATGTGTAATGGGCCACGCGAAGGTGGTGGTTTCCTGGTCGCTCCAGATGCCCGTCCAGATGATGGCATTTTTCAATATGCCAGTATCGGCAAAGTATCCCGTTTGATGATGTTCCGGCTTATCCCTGAAGTGATGAAAGGAACACATGGTAATTTTAAACAAGTGCGAATGGGTAAATTTCGTAAAATGAGTCTTTCTTCTGACAATCCACTTTATATCCATACAGATGGTGAAATCTTCTCGGGGTTTGGTTCAAAAATTAGAAAATTGTCCTTTGAGATCCTGCCAAACGCACTTCAGATAATCAAACCTTCCTAAACAATAATTATGCCTGACCTTATCCATTCACTTCAATCCTACGACCTCGGTCACTTGCGCATTGTAGCAGGATTATGGGGACTGGAGTTGGTATCACCTGACTCGCAAACCGCTTTACAGGAGTTAGCTGTCGGGTTGCTGGATGGTCAACTGGTGGATGAGATCATCGATACTCTGTCAAGTGATGCAAAAAAAGCATTGAGGGTTTTACTAACAGAGAAAGGACGCATGCCCTGGCAAGATTTCACACGTCGTTTTGGAGAACTGCGTGATGCCGGCTCCGGTCGTCGCGATCGGGAGAAAATCTATCTTTCCCCTATCTCCTCGACCGAAGTATTGTTCTATCGCGCCCTGGTGGGACGAGCTTTTTTTGAGACGGCCTCCGGACCACAGGAGTTTGCATATATTCCTGATGATCTATTATTGCTCCTGCCGCCCAAAGATAGTTCCGTGAACCTGGTTCCCGGTCGACTGGCATCGCCTCTCGAGCGCAGGCATCCAATTCCATGCAGTGATCGAATTCTGGATGATGCCTGCACATTGCTTACTGCCATGAGAATGGGCTGGCAGGTTTTACCGGACGACGTTACATTAATCGTACCAGAAAGGGTGCTAAGGGAATTCTTATTGGCAGCCAGTTTGATCCGTTTCCCAAAATATTCCTCCAAAGTACCTGCTTTACAGCTCGAGGCAATAAAAGATTTTCTTGAAAAACCCAGGTCTGAAGCGTTGGTTGGATTGGTACATGCCTGGCAAAATTCTGTCAGCTTCAATGAACTTCATCAGGTTCCGGGGTTGGTATGCGAAGGCACCTGGCACAATGACCCCTGCGCAACCCGTCAATTTATCCTGGGGTTGTTGAACAGAATACCTCCTGGTAAATGGTGGAGCCTGTCATCGTTTGCAGGTATGATCCGTGAAACAAACCCGGATTTTGAGCGACCTGCAGGCGATTTTGATTCTTGGTTGATCCGCCGGGAGACAGACAATACTTTCTTACATGGTTTTGCCCACTGGGAAGATGTTGAAGGAGCTCTCGTACGTTACCTGGTAACAGGTCCCCTTTACTGGTTGGGAATTGTTGATCTTGCGTCTGCAGAAATAGGAGGTTTGATCAGTTCCTTTCGCCTCACCAACTGGTCAACCGATCTCATGAATAATCGCCCCCCCCAGGGTTTGCAGCGCGAGGATGGCAAGCTGCATGTGGCTGCAACCGGGCGTATTACCATCCCTGTTCACCTGCCTCGTTCTGTCCGTTACCAGGTGGCACGATTCAGTGAGTGGGAACCTCCCCAAAAAGATGAATTTCATTATCGCCTGACACCGGTCTCCCTTAAGAATGCCCTAAAACAGGGACTTAAAATCTCACATTTACTCTCTCTTTTACATAAATATTCTGCAGGTCCCCTGCCACCACCTTTCGTACGCGCCTTGACTCGATGGGAATTAAACGGGACCGAAGCAAGCCTGGAACAACCAGTCATCCTGCGGCTCAGCCGACCGGAAGTTCTGGAAGAGCTGCGTAAATCACGAGCAGGGAGATTCCTGGGAGAAGTCCTCGGACCTACCACAGTTGTGGTAAAACCCGGTGCGCAAGTAAAAATTCTGTCTGCGCTGGGAGAACTGGGTTTGTTAACAGAAGATGCCATAAAAACGGATATAATCAATGTTAGTGATAACCATCACGAATGAAAAACTGTAACTTCCCACTATTGATGGGTAATTAAATCAGACTGCAAGGAAAGCTAATTACAGACATTATCCTTCACCCTAATTAATTGCAATTAAACAATTCATTCCAGGAGATATACATGTCTAAAATTGATTGGATCAAACAGGAAATTGAGACACTAAAAGAAAGCGGTTTGTATAATCACATCCGTACTCTTGGCTCAGCCCAGGGTGCCTGGTTATTGGTGGATGGCAGAAAAGTACTCAATTTTTGTTCGAATAATTATCTTGGGTTGGCCAACCACCCTGATATTGTGGCAGCCTGCAAAAAAGCCACCGATAAATATGGAGTAGGACCTGGCGCAGTGCGCAGTATTGCCGGAACAATGGATCTGCATATCGAGTTGGAAAAACGCATGGCAATGTTCAAGGGTGTTGAGAGTGCCATAACCTTCCAGTCAGGTTTTACAGCCAACCTGGCGACCATCCCTGTCCTGGTTGGCAAAGAAGATGTGATCTTCTCAGATCGATTGAACCATGCCTCCATAATTGATGGCTGCCGCCTTTCTGGAGCCAAGATCATCGCTTATGACCATTGCGATCCGACTTCCCTTGAACAAGTGATCAAAGATAATCTCGCACAATACAGGCGAGCATTGATCATCACGGATGGCGTTTTCAGTATGGATGGTGATGTGGCTCCGCTTGATGAAATCTACACGGTTGCAGAACGCTATGAGATTTTACTAATGGTAGATGATGCTCACGGTGAAGGTGTGCTTGGAAAGGGAGGGCGCGGGATTGTTGATCACTTTGGTCTGCATGGCAAGGTGGATGTGGAAGTGGGTACCATGTCGAAAGCCTTTGGGGTGATGGGAGGGGTTGTAGCCGGCAGTCCCGTGATTGTAGAGTGGTTACGCCAGCGAGGTCGCCCATTCCTGTTCTCTTCAGCCATGACCGTTCCGGATGTAGCCTCTTGTATTGCAGCTGTCGATCTGTTGGAGAAATCCACTGAACTTGTGGATCGTTTATGGGAGAATGCCAGGTATTTTAAAGCTGAAATGAAGATTCTTGGATTTGATACTGGTGTAAGCACCACACCCATTACACCGGTTATGCTGGGTGAAGCCCCGCTGGCACAGCAGTTCAGCCGGGAACTTTACGAAGCCGGGGTATTCGGTATGGCGCTCGGTTTCCCGACCGTGCCACAAGGAAAGGCACGTATCCGCGTCATGATCTCTGCCGCACACAGTCAGGCAGATCTTGATGAGGGTTTGAATGCTTTTTCCCGGGTGGGTAAAAAACTGGGTGTGATCTAACCCCCTGGTTAACAATAAAATACCTTCACACTGATGAATTTCAATGTGAGGGTATTTTGTTTTTAGCCCGGGAAAAGCTTCTCGAAAACCTCCGGGCAATATTGCCGTACCATCTGGCTGGAAAGCCCGTTCTCTTTACAGATCTCGGCATATAGATCTGCGCTAGGCCGTTTGCTACGTACCTGAGTCAATGGATCCAAAGCCCATAACCCAAAGCGCTGTGTCCAGCCACGCTCCCATTCAAAATTATCTACAAGAGACCAATGGAAGTAGCCTTTTATTGGCCAATTGAAATTGACCGCCCTCCAAAGCTTGAGCACATGCTCGGCTATATAGCGAGGGCGAATATGGTCATCGGCGCATTCTATACCGTTCTCGGTAATGATAATAGGCAACCCGGGATAGGAACGAACAGCCCATTTTAAAGTCGTGAATAATCCATCGGGGATATTGGCATTAAAACCATTATCACTCAGATCGGTTCCCGCAGGGTAAAAGGCTCGCCCAAACAATTCGCCCGGATTCAACAGGTCAAATTTTACTGTCAAAGTATTGTAATAGTTAACCCCCAGATAATCCTGCATTCCTTTCGCTTCCGGCATGCGCACATTGCCGATCACCGTTTGCATCACCCCATTGGATAATGCAGAAGGGAAAGCCATGTTGATGCCCTTATAGTGCAAGTTGGCTGCCATGCGATCGAGCGGAAACCAGGCTAAGGCTGGTACCACTGGCCTGTAATGTAAAGCATAACCAACACGCGCTTCCGGTTGGATGGCATGGATAGCCCGATAGGCAGCAGCGTGCCCACGCAGCATATTTGCCATAACCTGCATAGCCAGTTTTATATTCTTCTTTCCAGGTGGGAAATCTCCTGAGACATAACCACCGAGCACATATACATTGGGTTCGTTGATGGTACACCAAAGACTGACATATTCTTTGAGGGATTCAACAGTCTTACGCACGAATTTCTCAAACTTTGCAACCACTTCCGGATTTTCCCAACCACCCTGTTGTGTGAGCCAGAGCGGATCGCTGAAGTGATGCAAGCTGACCAGGGGCAGCATGTTACGATCCCGCAAACCACGCAGCATCTGACGGTACTGTTCGAGAGCAGACTCATCCCAGGTGTCGGGAGTAGGTTGGATGCGGCTCCATTCGACCGAGAAACGGTGCGCATTCTGTCCACCTTCGGCAGCACGATCAAAATCTTCCTGCCAACGTCCCCCCCACCAATCGCAAGCCAGTACAGATGTGTGACCCTGTTGAATACGACCGGGTTGCTGCTCCCAGTCCCACCAATTGTTATTGGTATTGTTCCCTTCCACCTGGTGTGAAGCGGTGGCGGTACCCCAAAGAAAACCACGGGGAAAATGAAATGTTGCTTCGGGCATGTCTGTCTCCGTTATTAATTAATTTATTGACCTAAATAGTCATACCTTCGAATGAAAGCAGGTTTAAGTAAGCATTTTTGAATGTGGAAAGAACCATACAGTCCACTCACCAACCTTCCTAAAAAGTGAGATGAATCATAGATCATTGATCACGTGCCATGTAAGCTAAGTAAAGAACCACAGACCCAGCCACGGCTGCATTCAAGGATGCGATTTTCCCCCGCATGGGCAATCGCAGAAGAAAATCGCAATGTTTGCGAACGAGGGTACGAATGCCCTCACCTTCACTGCCCACTACAATTGCCAGGGCACCATCCAGTCGCACATCCCCGGGGGGTAACGAATCGGGGCTTTCATCAAGCCCGACCACCCAGGCATTGGCATTTTTTAACTCGGAGATAGCCTGTGCCAGGTTGGATTGCACCACCAACATATGCTCAGTAGCGCCTGCTGAGGCAGATACCACAGCAGGTGTGACCTCTGCGGCGCGGTGTCCCGGGATGACCACACCATGCACTCCGACTGATTCTGCGGTACGGATCAAGGTACCCAGATTCTGAGGATTCTGAAGAGTATCCAGAATGAGCACGAACAAAGGTTGATGAAGAGTCTCTGCCCGATCGAGAATATCCCGCAGGGTGGCATAAGGATACTCGTTTACTTCCAAAGCAATACCTTGATGGTTGTCACTAATTTTATCCAAACGCACACGAGGAACCCTGGAGATGGAGAGATTACGTTGCCTGGCAATGTTCAGGATATCTTCCAGGCGGCTTTTCTCCTGCGCACCATCAGCCAGCAGTAATTGTGTGACATGACGGCGATCAGCTTTCAAAGTTTCGTAAACTGGATTACGTCCGTAGATGAATTCTTTCATAAACTACTCATTTATTGATCATCAATATCAAGGTCAAAACCATGAATAATAACGGGTGGTTCAATAAAAACCTTTCCCTGGCAGGATGAGGTCTGTTGAAAACCTGATCTCCCAACAATGCTCTGTTGATTATAAACCAGGTCGAGGTTTCACTAACTCGATACCATCGCATTTGGCGTGAGAAACACCCAAGATGGTGACAGATGTGAAGGGATAAGAATGGGTTGTATATGAAAAATCGGAGGGGTGATTTTTTTAGTCATCGCTCCGGATTCATAATAAGTAGGTTCTCTCGCTAAGTCTTTTGTTGGATTTCGCTTTGTTGATTGATGGTTTTGCCGATGCCAGACCCGCTCTACCCAATCTACCCGTGGTTCACTTATTTAGCGAGAAGACCACCAAGTTATTCAAAATAAAACTTAGCTTATTCCCACTTCCAGGTTGTACCGCCAGCCTTAGAGTCCTCAATTCCCACTCCCATTTCTTTAAGGCGGTCTCTCAGCTGATCAGAGAGTGCCCAAAGTTTCTGGGCGCGTAGTTGAGTACGGAGCTCAATCAGCAGATCTACAAACTGATCTGCATCCCCACCTTTTCGGGAATTATCCATACGCAAGCCAAGCACAGCTGTCAATTCACGCAGGGTATTTTGAGCGTGTGCAAGCTGTTTATCCGTAGCGCCTGCATCCCGGGCTGTATTAATCTGACGCACAAGCTCAAAAATACCCCCCAACGCTCCGGATGTGTTGATATCATCATCCATCGATTCGGTGAAGACCTTGCGGGTGGTTTCTGCAAGATCTAGAAGATTTTTTTCGATTTCATCCGGAACACCTGCAGCCCCAGAAGTGGCAGGTTTAAGGGATGTTCGCAAGCGGTTAAGTCCTTGTTCGGCAGCGGAAATACTTTCATCTGTGAAAGATAGCGGACTGCGATAATTGCCATTCAATACCAGCATGCGCATGGCATCGCCATCATGGTCATGCAGGAAATCCGAGATAGTGATCAGGTTTCCCAGGGATTTGGACATTTTTTCGCCACTCAATTGCAGCATACCATTGTGGAGCCAGAAACGGGCAAAAGGCTTGCCGGTGTAACTTTCGGATTGAGCGATCTCATTTTCGTGATGCGGAAAGATCAGGTCGTTGCCACCGCCGTGGATATCGATCTGCTCCCCCAGTTCATGCAGATTCATAGCAGAGCACTCGATGTGCCAGCCAGGACGCCCCGATCCCCAGGGACTTTCCCAAGCAGGTTCACCAGGCTTGGCGGATTTCCAAAGGGCAAAGTCCATGGGGTGTTCTTTTAATTCTTCCACCTCAATACGTGAGCCAGCTTGCATATCCTCCAGGTTTCGTCCGGAGAGCTTACCATAATCATCATCTTTGGTAACCCGAAAATATACATCGCCATTGCTGGCTGCATACGCAAAGCCCTTGTCGATCAAGCCTTGGATCATAGCCTTAATCTTATCCATTGTTCGGGTGGCACGCGGGTTAATGGTGGCAGGCAGGATGTTCAAATCAACCAGATGTTCTTGAAAATCACGGATGTAGCCTTCAGCCAATTCAAATGGGTCTACTTTCAACTGGTTGGCACGATTGATAATCTTGTCATCAACATCGGTGAAATTCATGACATGGATAACCTGGTAACCTCGAAACTCAAAATATCGACGGATGACATCAAAGACCAGGGCTGACATGGCATGACCTACATGCGCATCACTGTAAACTGTAGGACCGCACACATACAATTTAACCACTCCAGGCTCAAGTGGCTGAAACTCTTCTTTTTTATGAGTGAGGGTATTATAAAGACGTATCATACCAATCTCCTGGGTCAGCTATTTTCCGGTTTGGCGAAGATCATCCTACCTGCGGCAGTTTGAAGTACCTTGGTTACGGAGACATGGATCTCCTGGTGAAGGAATTTATTACCGTTTTCCACCACGACCATTGTGCCGTCTTCCATGTAACCCACACCTTGGCCAGATTCCTTACCTTCCTGGATCACACTGAGGAGTAAAACTTCTCCAGGCAGCACCACGGATTTCACAGAATTGGCAAGTTCATTAATATTAAGTATGGTGACCCCCTGCAATTCTGCAATACGATTGAGATTATAGTCATTCGTAAGGATCGGACATTTCATCTGGCGGGCCAGGATAACAAGTTTATCATCCACTTCACGCACTCCATCCACATCGATGTCACTAATTCGGACGGCAACAGAAGATCCTTTTTGAAGTTCTGCCAAAACTTCCATTCCACGTCGCCCGCGCTGCCGGCGCAAGCTGTCGGATGAATCGGCAATATATTGCAGTTCGTTCAGAACGAAGCGCGGAATCAACAAGGTTCCTGGAAGAAAGCCCGTCTTGGCAATGTCCGCAACACGCCCATCGATAATCACACTGGTATCCAATAAAATGGTACGGTTGACCTGCTGCCCTCCACCTGAGCTGCCTGCTTCACGTTTCAGGTTAAATCCTCCAATTAGATTGCTTATATCCGATTGACGCATGGAAAACAAAGTAATGCCAAAATAAACGAAGATTATCACACCTACAAATGGCAAAATCTCACCAAAAGGTTGAGGAAGCAAAGATAGGGGGAATGCCAACAGGGCTGCGGTTAATAAACCTGCAATCAGACCGAACAGACTGGCTAACAAAGCCTCAGCAGAAAGACGGGTCAATTTATTGCGGATAAATCGCACCGGTATGGTTGTGAAATAGGGTGTCAGGACCAGTCC
>JBDRQK010000056.1:0-2924 GCA_043826315.1 Chloroflexota bacterium | reverse complement strand
GTCCATGTTGATGGTGCAATTTGGTACCGGTTGTCATTTCAGTTTGGTTGGAAGATTCAATTCCCTGGCGCTGATACCACCAGGCTCGGGCGCAATACAAATAAGAACCAATTTCGGAAGCTCGAATGGGTGCCATTGTGGGTTTATTTTAACACGTCCATTCCCGGTTTCCTGATGAATAAAGATAGTTATTTATCATTGCTGATTCGGCACCAAATTTAATCGGATGGATTTTTTACAGGGACACAATCTCACTCTAACTCATGGATCTTGGTTTTGTATTGACAGGTTCTTTAAGCCAATCAACTCCAAAATAATAACCAATCTTGGGATTGCTGCTGTATAATTCTTGACATGGTCGATTACAACTTCACCCATCCCATTGAGGTTCGCTATGGCGACCTGGACCCTCAGGGTCATCTCAACAATGCCAAATTCCTGACCTACTTTGAACAGTCCCGCATTTTTTATTTTGTCAATCTCGGTCTGTTCAAGCCGGGCATCTCCTTTATGGATATTGGCATCATCCTGGCTGATGTGCATCTGGTATTTCATGAACCGGTCTTATTCGGCATGGATATTCATGCTGGTGTGAAGACCACGCGCCTGGGTAATAAATCCTTGGATGTTCAGCAGGGTTTGTTAGACAAAACCACAGGAAAAACTCTTTGCACAGGTCAATTGGTGCTGGTAACCTATGATTATCACACCGGGAAAACCATCCCCATCCCGTCCGAATGGCGGGAAAAGATAAATCAATTTGAAAACCTGCCTAATGGAGATATATAGATCATGTTAACTTTGCCTGCCATTAATACCCCCCATATGCTCGAATTCTTGAGTGGATTGCTTAACACCCCCAGCCCTACCGGATTTACCGAACAGGCTATTGCTTACTGTGAAGATGCTTTCAAAGTCCTTCCAGAACTGAAATTAAGCCGCACCCGTAAAGGTGCCTTATTGATATTCTGGCCTGGTGAGCAGCATGCTTCTGCCCGCGCCCTGACAGCCCACGTGGATACACTGGGTGGCATGGTCAAGGAGATCAAATCCAACGGTCGACTGCAATTGACCAAGATTGGTGGCTTTGCATGGAATACGGTCGAAGGCGAGGGCTGTACGGTCTTCACCCGCCACGGTTCCAGGGTACGTGGCTCCTTCCTGGTAAATAAAGCCTCCACGCATGTTTATGGTACCGATGTGACCAAGGATGAGCGTATCGACGAAAATATGGAAGTACGTCTGGATGCTCGTACTCAATCATCCAGCGAAACCCAGGACTTGGGCATTGATATTGGTGATTTCGTAGCCTTTGACCCGCGCCTGGAGATCACGGAAGGCTTTGTGCGCTCGCGCCATCTGGACGACAAAGCCTGTGTGGCAAATATCCTGGCTGCGGTTAAAGCCATCAGTGAGGCTGGTTTAAAACCCAAACAGGATACCTACCTGTTGATCAGTAATTATGAAGAAGTTGGTCATGGCGCTTCTGCTGGACTTCCCAAGGAAGTCCATGAGCTCCTGGCAGTGGATATGGCTGCAGTAGGGGATGGACAAAATTCCAGTGAGTTTTTTGCATCGATTTGCGTCAAGGATAGCGGAGGTCCCTATCATCATGCCTTTTCCAATCGTCTGCGCGACCTGGCAGATAAATACAAGGTCCCTTATATGGCGGATATCTATCCCTATTATGGGTCCGATGGAGAAGCTTTTTGGCGTGCGGGTGGAGATGTGGCCGTGGCATTGATCGGCCCGGGTGTGGATGCCTCCCATAACTACGAGCGCACGCACACCGATGCGCTTATCGCAACAACCCAATGGCTCCTGGCTTACCTTCTCGAAGACTGATTCTTTTCTTTTACAATTATCATTTCGAGTTGCATGTTATAGCAGTTCACCATGCCCTGTAAAAGTGAGGATACTCATTGCTTTCCTATTCTCACAAGGAAGTACCTGAAGGAATTAATACTTCATTCACAAAGGAGTCCTCATGTTATTCGATGCCACCCTTCCCATGACCGGGCTGTCCGCTGTATCCCACATTGCTGAAGCTGCCGAACAAATGGGGTTCGATGCTCTCTGGACCAGCGAAACCCAGCATGACCCCTTTCTCCCCTGTCCACTCATAGCGGAGCATACCAAGAAACTGCATTTTGGCACGGCCATCGCAGTCTCTTTCGCGCGCAACCCTGCCAACCTGGCCTATATTGCCTGGGACCTTGCAGCTCAATCCGAAGGGCGTTTCATGCTCGGGTTGGGCACCCAGGTCAAAGCGCATATCGAGCGGCGCTTTGGCATGCCCTGGCCAGATTCGGTGGTCGGAAAGCTGCGCGAGCAGATCCAGGCTATTCGTTCTTTCTGGAATAGCTGGCAGAAAAATGAAAAGCTGGATTTTCGGGGTGAATATTACAAGCTGACCCTGATGTCGCCGTTCTTCAACCCGGGTCCCAATGACCATCCGGATATTCCCATCTACATTGCTGGCGTCAATCGTGGATTGGCGCGCCTGGCTGGAGAGACTTGCCAGGGATTTCATTCGCACCCCTTTGGCAGCCCGCGCTATTTGAGCGAAGTCATCCTGCCAGCCATCTCCGAAGGGGCTGCTAAAGCCGGGCGATCCCTCTCGGAGATTAAGAACTCGGTCACAGCTTTTGTCGCCACCACACCCGAGGAGCAGACCTTCGCCCGTGCCCAGATATCCTTCTATGCTTCAACACCGTCTTATCGGCCAGTCATGGCTTTGCATGGTTGGAGTGATGTCGCCGGGCAGCTCTCAGCATTGGCACCTAAGGGTCAGTGGGGCGAGATGTTTGCTCTTATCACCGATGAGATGCTGCACACCTTCTGCCTGGTCACTGACCAGCCCAGTTTGCCTTCCGAATTAATAAAACGCTATGCTGGTCTGGCCGACCGCATCAGCCTCTACA
>JBDRQK010000055.1:0-6669 GCA_043826315.1 Chloroflexota bacterium | reverse complement strand
CCATGAGTTCTTTAAACGCCGCGAGAACGATATTCTGCTCAACCTGGATATCAACATTGCCCAGGCTGCTTTGGGGGCGCAATTAAACATTCCCACCGTGGATGGAGAGCACAGTCTCAATATCCCGGCTGGAACACAACCCGGGAAAGTTTTCACTCTTAAGGGTAAAGGCGTACCGTACCTGCGTAAAAACGGTCGCGGCAGCCAGCATGTTGTCATCAACGTCAACATCCCCGAAAAATTGACCAAAGAACAGCGCGAGTTGTTTGAAAAATTGGCAGAAACGCTGGGCACAATCCCCAAACCCCAGGAAAAAGGCTTTCTGGATTGGCTCAGTGATGCACTGGGAGGCTGAGCTATTTGAGCTGGCTTGAAATTTCCCTGAATGTGAATGGAGAGCTGGCGGAGGCGGTGGCAGACGTCCTGGCACGTTTTGCACCCAACGGTGTGGTGGTTGAAAATGGCGTCTATTTTAAAGATGCAGATGACCCCGGCACCTCGTTGGACGAAGTCAATGTGCGTGCTTACCTGCCAGTGGACGAAAAACTTGCAGAGACACGCCAGCGACTTGAAAAAGCCTTATGGTATCTGGGCAGCATCCAGCCCTTGCCGGAGGCAGTTTTCACCTCGATCGCTGAACAGAACTGGATGGAAGCCTGGAAAGAGCATTACAAACCCATCCCGGTTGGTGAAAAACTGATCATCGTTCCAGCCTGGCTGGAATCTCCGGACCCATCCCGTATCCCGATCCGCATCGATCCGGGCATGGCTTTTGGAACAGGAACCCACCCCACCACCCAACTCTGCCTGGATCTGCTGGAAAAGTACCTCCAGCCGGGAGTTGATGTCATCGATGTGGGCTGCGGTTCAGGGATCCTCTCGATCGGAGCCCTCAAGTTGGGCGCCGGGCGGGCGCTGGCAGTGGATATCGACCAGGCTGCCGTGGATGCCACCCGCGAGAATGCGGCTGCCAATGCCATCCAAATTGGTTTGCTGGTCGGCCTTGGCTCGCTGGACGAACTGCTTGCAAACCAATTTGAATATCAACAGGCTCCACTGGTGCTGGCGAATATCCTGGCCAACATTCTCATCCGTTTGTTCGAGGGCGGAATGGGAAGACTGGTCTCCAGGGATGGCGTACTGATCCTGTCTGGAATCCTGGAAGAGCAGGCCGAAAACGTCATTCAAGTCGCTGCAAGACACGGTTTCAAACTGATCGAGAAACAGCAAACTGGGGATTGGGTGGCGTTGGTTGTTGGGGAGAATTGAATTTGAAAAGGTGTTTTGCCAGAACAGCCTCGAAATCGTTATCTAAAAAAAAGGAAATTTTCTCCGAGATAAACCATGCCGATTAATTACCTGGTTCCACGAGTCATACGTCATTTTATGCCTAGCTCAGTAGCACGGTTTTTATTAAAGCGTGGCTGGTTTATAAAACCCGGTTCTGAAACTTCTGCACCTGAAGAATCAGCAAATCGATACAAGGATAATCTCGAAAAAGCCGGGGTTTCCATCAATGGGTCTGACCTGATGATCTTTGGCTATGGGGGGCATTTTGATACGGCTTGTGTATTATTAAAAATGGGTGCAAAGCATGTCACCCTGTGTGAGTTGGATACCCCACCCGATCATGATAATAATGCTGCCTTGCTGCCAGTATATGCTGATTATCTTCGCAAGGATGGAAATTTGATCCTTCCAAAGGATCGACATATCAGCCTCCTTCAAGGTGATATCCGTAAACTGGCAGCAGAAAAGTCTTTGGAAAAATGTGATCTTGTGGTGAGCATCTCTGTTTATGAACATTTGCAGGATGTCCCGGGTATCACCCGGGCATTGGCAGGCATAACCAAACCGGGGGGAGTGCATCTCCACCTGGTCGATCTGCGCGATCATTTCTTTAAATATCCATTTGAAATGCTTTGTTATTCCGAGAAGATCTGGGCTGGATGGCTCAACCCGGCCAGCCACCACAACCGCTATCGGTTTGGCGATTATCAGAAGGTTTTTGAAGAATTGTTCAAGGAAGTTGAAATTGAAGTGTTATCCAGGGATCTTGAGGCTTTCAAAAAAAGCAAGGCGCGTATTCGACCAGAATTCTTGACTGGCGATCCTCAAGTTGACTCGATCACTTCCATCAAGATTTTTGCCAGGAAAGCGGATTAGCTCTTTCGATCAAGATGCACGTTGGATATTATAAGATAGGTTAAGGATAGCCAAAAACCACCAATAAGATAACGAAATGATGAAGAAGCCGGGGGTTGTTTTTTTTCAGGTTCAAGGTTGTCCCCCATAAGGGTTGGTTCTTGTGATTTCGGCGGCTTAGGGGTATTGGTCGGCTTAGGGGTTTTGGTCTGACCTATATGTAAACCATGAGTAGGGGTATTTGTGAAGGTCGTAGGGGTTTTTAGGATTGTCGTAGGGGTTTTTGTGATGGTCGTAGGGGTTTTTGGGTCGGTCGTGGGGGTTTTTTGGGTCGGTCGTGGTGTGAAAATCGTCCCGGTTGGAGTGGGAGAGGGTGTTCTGGTTAGGGTTCGTGGCGTGGGACTACTTGGGTTGTTTTTCGGCGTGCTGGTGGAACTATGCAGCACTGTCTGGGTAGCAGTAGCCGTTGGTTGAAGTGTTCGGGTAACGGAGTTGATCCCGGTCGAGGTTGGGATCGGCAAATTGATCTCCGCTGTTATGGTAGCCATACGATCCTTATATTCATCGGTTGGCAGGTTCAGATCCTCCAGAATATCCCCCACAATGTCAATATTAACCAACGGGATTTCAAGTTGATTATTTTTACTGTAATCAGCCTCACGACGGGAATGAATGGAAACAGGCAGGTAGTTGATTCCAGCTGCAGCAGTAAACAACCGGGGTATCAACACCAGCACGACACAGGCAAATAAAAACAGGAGTAACAAGAGCAGCGAAAGATAATTATTTTTCTGCTTCTTGTTCTGTGAATTTTGCGAGGATAATTCTTTAATTTTATTTTTCAATTCATGTCACTATATAAAATCATTTGTTCTATTTCGTTTTTCGTGAAGATAGTGGTATGAAACCATTGGAGCCCACGATCACCATTTCAAGTCAATCTTCTTTGGATAATAATTTTTCTTTCATAAACCTAAAAAAAACCTTTAAAATGGCAGGATCAAATTTTTTTCCGGAATCTGCCAAGATCAAACGTAGACTTCTTTCTATGGGATATTTTGGTTTGTAGGGTCGCTCGGAGATCAAGGCATCCCACGTGTCAATGACCGAAAAGATACGTGCTGCCAGGGGAATATCATTGCCCTTGAGACCATATGGATACCCGCTTCCATCCCAGTTCTCATGGTGATAACGAGGGATATCCAGGGCAGGAACCAAGAAGGAAATATCCTTCAACATATCATAAGCATACTGAGGATGTAATTGCACCTTTTCCCATTCTTCGCTCGTCAATCTGCCGGGTTTATGCAAGATCGTATCCGAAATTCCCATTTTCCCAATATCATGCAGAGTGGCACCTCTGCGGATATTCACCAGTTCTTCTCCTTTTAAACCCATTTTCGTTGACAGCGCAACGGTCATATCTACGACCCTTTGGGTATGCCCTTCTGTATCCTTATCCCGAAGTTCCAGTGCTTTTGACCAACCGATCAAAGCACTATCATAAGCCTGCAGCAGTTCATCCCGTGACTGGCTCAGATTGGTTATCATTTGATTAAAGGAATTAACTAGGGTGTTGATCTCATCATTGGTTTCCATGTCCAAATGGACATCCAGATCTCCCGCTGCAACCAACTGGGAAACTTTTACCAATCCCAGGAGTGGACGTGTGATCAGGTTGGCCAGGTTGATGCCAACCAGGATGACCATGAAAAGGGCAAGACCAACCAGGCCGACCATCTGAAAGCGGGTGAAATTACTGGGGTTGACGAAGAAGTTCTTTACAAGTGCAGCTCCCATTATTCCCAGATCCACATCCCCGCGTGCTTCCCAGGCTGCCAGTACTTCAGTATAAGTGATATCAACCACGCTCAAGTCGCGCTGATCAGAAACGCTGCGAACCGAGCTCTGGGGTAAAGATTGGTTGGCTAAAACTTGTGAAGCTGTTGGACTATCCAGCGGGGGTGGATCAAATATGAAACTGGTGGAGACCGGTATGCCCTCGAAATTATAAAAAGTGATCTGACCCAGCGATTTTTCATGGATGGTGGTTGCCAGCTTTTCCAGTGAAGTTCCTACCAGGATCACGCCTGCAAATTTATTCTGCTTATCATAGACAGGTCCGGATACGTAAAAATAATTTCCCCAATCTGCCTGCATATATCCTGAATATTTATCTCCGAGATCGTCCACCTGGTTTTGTAATACTTTTTCCACAAAATCCCAGGACTGATAGGTGTTATTGTTTCCGCCGGACGAAAAACTGTAATCTTCCAATAAACCACCATCATTATGGCGTAATGCAAGCATTGGATATCCATGCGTATCCAGAAATTCAACATCATCCAATTGAGCATTGACCGCAATACCCAGGCTCAAAGTCCTTAATGCTTCCGGGTCTTTCCTCAACATAGCCTGGGCCAGCCCATCAGAGTTTGACATCAGCCTTATTGCTTCCAGCAGTCTGTCTTCTTCTTTGACCATCAGTTCTGATAAAAGCTGTCCAACTTCAGCCAGCTGGTTTCTAAATCGTTCCTCAACTGTGTCGAAAACGATATTTGTGATCAAATAAGCAGCTGCAATTGCCAGGACTGCTGCCAGAAAAAAATATGGCAACGTTATCTTGAACCGAATCGGCATCCTGATCTTGGAAAACGAGGTTCTTATGCGCTTCAAAAAAATGGAGAATTTTCCAGGTGGTTTGGTAACTGATGAAGAATCCTTTAATCTCATGATCCTCACCTAATGTACGCAGATATTTCTAAATTATCAAGCATCCCATTGCCGTCAGGTGTGACCTGGTCTTGCCTATGCCGAAGGCTGGTAAAATCCAGCGGATCTGTGAACATCAATCTATGGGAAACCAGCCACCTGTATAACAGTTCTTTGCCTGAAGTATTATAACGACTATTAATTCCACCGTTCTACCTGAATTCCATGTCAATAATTACCCTCATTTATACCCAACTGGTGAAAAAAATTTTAGAATCTTTCTATATTGTACCATTTCTGACACCTCCTTTTGAATAATGATAACTGATTGTAAGCAAGTATCATCATCCTGAACATGGTTTCACCGAAATATTAAACTCGTTTATCAGTGGATCACCTTGCAGAAGTTTGAGCCATTCCATTTCTTCAATTCCATTAAGTGGCTACAGAGCATTGTTATTATATGATTCATCTTGATCGAGTTGATTGATATAAAGTAAAACATGATGTAAATCAATTCAGTAAATAAATTTCCCTTTAATGGCAAGTTTGTGCTATCATACGGACAGAATGAAAAATCGCTCAAGCTGGTTCACCTTCATCCTATTGAACATCATCGTATCGGCCACTGTCACCTTTGCGGTCCTGTATTACTACGATAACTATTACAAATCATCACCACCGCCAACCCTGAGTGCATCGGTCCCCTCTCCCACCTCCGTCGAGCAGGTGACCATTGGAGATGTGCAACTGGAGATCGTCAGCGTGATCGGTTCCGGAGTGGCTGAAACAGAGATCGCTGTCCTTCAGAACAAAGGGGAAGATGCTGTTCTTCTGACCAATTGGATCTTGAGAAATGGTGATGGTACCTCTTACACCTTTCCACAGGTAAAGATGTTCAAGGATGGTATCGTCCAGGTGCATACCAGCGCGGGAGCAGATACTCCCGTGGACCTGTATTGGGGTCGTTCGCAGCCCGTCTGGCATTCAGGCGATGTCGCCTCGCTGTTCGATACACAGGGTAATTTACGTGCCACCTATCTCATTCCATGATTGTTTTGAATATGGAATTTCTAATGTTGCCATTGTGAAGAGGGATTAATATTCCCCGACGACACTTGCACCGGCTTGCACACCTGCCCTCCCGTAAAGACACCGGGATAGTGTGGTGGGCGGTGCAAGGGAGTGCCGGTGATTAATCGCTTCACTGGTGTTGAGATTGCCACGCTCGGAGAACACTCGCTCACAATGAAAAGCTCTTACTCAAAAATGTCTCAAGAATTGGCAGGTTATTAATATGTCCCAGGCTCTCTATCGAAAATGGCGTCCTCAGAAGTGGGAGGATGTGTCCGACCAGGAACATGTCACCCGGACACTTCGCAATGCAGTTGCCGGAAACCGGATAGGTCACGCTTACCTGTTCTCAGGTCCGCGCGGCACCGGCAAAACCTCCGTGGCTCGTTTGCTGGCCAAGGCTGCCAATTGCCTGGATGAAACACCTTCTAAAAGACCCTGCAATCAATGCCAGCACTGCCTGGCAGTGAATAAGGGTTCTTTCCTGGATATGATCGAAATTGACGCAGCTTCCAACAATGGGGTGGACGATGTGCGCGACCTGCGCGAAAAGATCAATTTTTCCCCAAACCAGGGCAAATATAAAGTTTATATCATTGATGAAGTCCACATGCTCTCCACGCCGGCATTTAATGCCCTGCTCAAAACGCTGGAAGAACCACCCCCGCATGCCATATTCATCCTGGCTACCACCGAGATCCACAAGATCCCTGCCACCGTGTTATCACGCTGTCAGCG
>JBDRQK010000054.1:0-2503 GCA_043826315.1 Chloroflexota bacterium | reverse complement strand
CACCCTTATTGAAAATAGATTTTATGGTATCCGTATGATGGATTCGATTAATAATACCGGCGGCAACTGAGTTCTTTCTGCTGAACCCAATCTTGGCAGGGCATGGATGCTGAGAAAGCAGGCAATATCAGCATTATATGCATACAGGCGGGTTTAACTAGCTAACTGGTGGGGTTCATTCAGGTGGATAAATCTCGGCAGAGATCCAGCAGGCTACCATGCAGGCTCGCATTACCGAGCGCATTGCAATCAGGGGTGCCACCTCCATCAGGACCTGGCTGTTTGTGATGCCATCATCAACCTGCTGAAATCCAGGATCGAATAAAATTCTTTTCTTGTTAAAAATAATTAGAGCAAGGAACATTCTGTATCGGTGGTATTTTTGATTATTACAGGCAGGAGCATATCCTTATGTCAATAAAGTGACGGTATTGAAATGTATTTTTCGATTCCGTTCTCCTGTGATACAAATTCTCCCATTACGTATAATGATATAGAAATGGACATACTAACCAGATCTCTCTCTCAAGAAAAGGATTCCATGGAAGCCATCGACTGGGAAGCTGTATATCACCAGGAATTGCCACGCATCTATAATTTCTTTCGCTACCGGGTCGGTGATGGTCATCAGGCTGAAGACTTGACTGCAACCACATTCGAAAAAGCCTGGCGCAGCAGGTGGCGCTATAAAAAGAATCTGGCAGCGTTTTCCACCTGGCTCTTTACCATTGCCCGCAATGTCGCCACTGACCACTTCCGCCATGTTCATCAAGAATATTCAATAGAAGATATCCATCGGCAAGCCGATTTGGTTTTGGTGGAAGAGACCATCCAGCGCAAGCAGGAATTCATGCGTCTCTTAAAGCTCCTAGTGAAACTACCAGGGCGAGAGCAGGAGTTGATTGCATTAAAGTTCGGTGCAGAATTAAACAATCGCGAGATTGCCTTACAGACTCATCTAAGTGAATCCAATGTTGGTACATTATTAAATAGGATTATTAAGAAACTCCGTTCAGAATGGGAGGTGGAGAATGAAAGATGATTTTTTAACCAAGTACAGAATGCAACCGTCTCGGGAGTTTACCAAGGCATTATATGCCCGTATCGCACAGCCGAAATCACAATTTAATGCAAAATTTTTAAATCTCCAGAATTCAGTACTTGTCATTGCAACTTTGGTGCTGGTTATCGCCTGTGCTCGTATTGTGACCATGCCGCGATTTGTTGAGATCGGAGAAATTTGGGTTGATGTACAACCTCACATGATTCTCCCCGCATTCCCTGACAATGAATATGTGGATACTCCTCAGCAGGCAACGTTTTATGAGTTATCCGATATCGAAGTTGCATTTGAAGGAGCAGTCAAGATACCTGGTTGGATCCCGGATGGATACGAATTTGATGCTGTAACATATATAACTGACATCGGAACAGACAAGACGGCATCGCTGTCTTGGAAGGGATCAACACCCGAACAACATATCCAGTTTTATGCCAAGTCCATGAAATCGTGGTCTATCGGATTAAATCGCTATGTCATTGGACCAGCGTCAACCTTTCCAGTCCCCTTTGGAAGTTACCGGGAAGTTCAGATAAATGGTCAACCTGCCGTTTCAATAAGAGGTGATTGGGATTGGGCATTCGATGATGTTAAATGGCAAGGGGATATTCCTGTCGAGGTTGATTGGGATAAAAAAGCAGCCATTCAACTATACTGGGTGGATGGTGAATGGTTATATCACCTGACCGCTACTCAAGATGTTTCCATGGATGACCTGATCCGCATGGCTGAATCCTCGAGATAATGATATCAATCCCCATTTCAAAAAAAGGTTGTCCCTCTTACTGTCTGGGACAGCCATTTTTTTAAATGTCTTCTTGAAATGAACTTCGCACCAGTATGACTGTAGTTCAGCAAAGCTATCTATCCCCACTGATCCTAATCCTGGAGGAGGTTCATAATCCAGTTTTCAATTTAAGCAAAATTCCGATCTTCGAAAATCTCCAATAAACTGATTTTCCCCCAAAAGGGTGGATTATCTCAATCCATCCTAACGAACTACGCCAACGATCCTGTCTCCTCAATCTCCGGCAGTACCGCGCTTATCCAGCATCCGATGCAGGTCTGAGGCAGCCTGTGTGGACGGGATGGAAAGCGAGAACTCCCACTCCCCCAGGAGCACATTCTGCACCCGTTTCAGCAGATGCTGGTCATTTTCATTCAAGGATTTGTGTTTCTGGAAAGCAAACAGGTCTCGAATCACCCTGCACAGGGATTCAGCCCGTCCATCCTTGAGTTGCTCCACCAGGTAGGTCTTGCGTTCATGGCGGTCTTCCGAAAGCGGTTCCTCGGTCCCGGTCAGGATCTTAAACAATTGTTCAAACCCGGCTGCTGAAGTCGGAGGTCGCAGGCGGCTGTCCAGGTTGTCATCAGCCGGTACCCACACCGTCAGATCGTGCGACTTGACAGCATAATAAAGCGTCTTCTTTCCGGATAACTCGC
>JBDRQK010000053.1:0-5950 GCA_043826315.1 Chloroflexota bacterium | reverse complement strand
CTTCGAACCTGATCGTGATCTTCCTGGGTCTGGAACTTCTTTCCATCCCCCTGTATGTACTGGCAGCCTGGGCGCGTCCGAGGCAGGAGTCTGAGGAAGCCGGCATCAAATATTTCCTGTTAGGCGCTTTTGCCACAGGTTTTGTCGTTTACGGAATTGCCATGATTTTTGGCGCTACTGGTTCCACCCAGTTAAGTGAGATTGTTGCCAGTGTGGTCAGTGGAGAAGCTGTCACCAGCTTGTTGTTGGTTGGTGCGGCTTTGCTGCTGGTCGGTTTTGGCTTCAAGGTAGCTGCGGTGCCTTTTCACATGTGGACACCGGATGTTTACCAGGGTGCTCCGACTTCGGTGACCGGTTTCATGGCGGTGGGAGCCAAGGCAGCCGGCTTCGCTGCTCTCTTGCGAATATTTGTCAGTGCATTTCCAAGCTTGAGCCTTGACATGGTACCTGTCTTGTGGGCTTTGGCAGCCGTGACCATGATTGGCGGTAACCTGATTGCCATTGCCCAGACTGATATCAAACGTTTGCTGGCTTATTCGAGCATAGCCCATGCCGGGTATATCCTGATGGCGTTTGTTTCTTTTGGAAATCCCAACGTGGCGCATGACTCGGTCGCCTCGGCTCTGTTTTACCTGGTGGCATATGCGATCACCTCTTTTGGAGCCTGGGCCATGGTGATAGCTTTGGAAAAAGCTGAAGGCAGGGGACTGGAAATCAGTGATTATGCTGGTCTCGGACGTAAATATCCAGCCCTGGCGGCAGCTATGACCATCTTTATGCTCTCGTTGACCGGTATCCCACCCACCCTGGGATTGATCGGTAAGCTCTACCTGTTCCGCACCGTGGTGGAAGGTGGTTTCGTCGGATTGGCGATCATTGGTGTACTGACCTCACTCATCTCGGCATATTATTACCTGCGGGTTGTGGTGATCATGTACATGCGCGAGGGTGATGCGCAGGTCACCAGCGATTCCTGGTTGTATATCACCATTGGAGCGACTGCCCTAGCGACGGTTATTCTCAGTTTTTTGCCGGCTGCCCTGTTTAAATTGGCGAGTGATGCGGTTCTGATGTTGTTTTAATACAGAACATCTTTCTTTCGATCCCGCCTAATGGGAACCAAAGAGGCAGTCCAATTTAGACTGCCTCTTTTTTATTCTGATTTTCTGTTTAATTGTCTTATTATTTGCTGCGTAAGAGACTGGAGGACATTCGCCCTTCATAGATCCTCAAAAAGATCACTCCCCCCAGAATAAGCAAACTCCCCATGATCTGGATGGTATTAAGGCGCTCATGCAACAGAATATAGGCAATGACTGCCGTGAAAACAGGCTCAATGGTGACCACCAGGTTGGCAACACTGGATGGCAGATAGACCAGGCTGACATTGTACAAACCATAACCACCCAGGGTGGGCCCGATCGCCAAAAGGAACAAGATCACCCACCCGGAAGTCCGGTATCCAAGCCAGAGCAGGTCGGAAGGATGCACAGCTGCACCGGGCAGGATTGCTCCTAATGTCAGGTTGGTGATCAATAAAAAGATTGCAGCGAATCCAAAGGTGTAAAGCAGGGTGGTCCAGGGGTTCAACCCGATCTGTGAGGCTTTACGTCCCATCAGGGAGTAGATGGCGTAAGCCAATCCGGACAGGACCCCCGTGATGATCCCCAGAACATTGGCTGACCAGACTGCCGGGTCCAGTGCACCGGATACCAGGACACACCCGCTGAGGGTGAGTATGACTGCCAGAATTTTGCCCCAATCCAGGCGTTCTTTTAGAAACCACCAGCCCAACAGGGCTGTAAAACCAGCTGAGCAATAAGCCAACACAGTCGATACTGATGCGCCGTTCAAGGCAACCGATAAAGTCCACATGGAGTTGAAGATCGCCAACACCAATCCATAAGCAATCAGGAAGGTAAGATGTTTGCGATCCACACGCAACAATTGCGGGCGAACCAATCCCAGGATAGGCAACATGCATAGAGCAACAAATAACTCGCGCCAGAAAGCCAAAACCAGGGCGGGTATTTGGTAGGTTTCTGTCAGGTACCGTATGAAAATGGCAGTGGTCGAGAGAATACCTGCGCTGATGAGTGCCGTCAGGTAGCCGCGCGTCAGATTTATGGGTTGGGGTTTTTTGATGGACATTTCCCAATTCTATGGGATTTAAGGCTGCCTGCATAGTGACACATGGCTGTAAATTTTGTTTTTAATCCTCTTTGCCGCGCTTCTTCTCCCACCACTGTAACAACAGCCAGGTGATCACGCCTAAAACTACCAGCCCAAGTAAAAATAATGAATAGCTCAGTTTCCAATTCTGGGGACCGGTTATCATGCTCCATTCCGACATGCCTCCTATGCTTGCCAGCAAAGTAAGAGGCATGAAGATGGTGGTGATATAGGTCAGGCGCCGCACTGTAACGTTGGTGTTATTGGCAGCCCTGGCCATCTGGTTGTTAAGCATCGAAAGATAGATCTCCATCAGGCTGGTGACAATATCACGTGAAGACTCTGTCAACTCAAAGAACTTGGAAAGGTGATCATAGATATCCCTGTAAAAGAAAATGGCTTTCTTGGAGATGAACGGGCTGTCCAGTCGGCAGATCTTCACCAGGATCTCACGTTCATGGAACAGGCTTTTGCGTATGGCCAACAGATCCCGTCGCAGATCTAACAATTCAGCCGGGTTGAAGTTTTTCAGGTCAGACAGGATGGCATCTTCAGCCTCGTTGAGTTCATCTTCAATCGCTTCAATGGTTATGAATTTCTTGTCCACCACCTGGTCGAGAATGAAGTGCAGCAAAAAAGCCGGTCCCTGGTGCATACTTTCACTGTTGCGTATAAAAAAACGTTCAACCTCTTGCAGGAAGGGTGAAGCTCCATTAATGTGGTGACGTACTGTGACCAGGAATTGATCCCCGATGAAGACATCCAACTCATGGATGCTCATGGTATGGTCGCAATGGTCAAAATCATTAAAGATGATAAATGTGTTCCCCCCGTAGTCATCCATATTGGGGATCTGACTTCCCTTGTCCAGGCAGTCTTCAATCGAGAGGGGGTGTAGATTCAGTGGTTCGATCAGTGCCAGGAGATCTTCTTTTTCGGGTTGAAAATAATCCAACCAGACATAACAACCTTTCTCCTGTGGTTCAAGAGCCTGCAGATAACTCTCCAGGCGTTTGGGTGGGCTATTATGTGGGATTTGGTAAAAATTGGTTTCGGATGCTGCCATAATACCTGCCTTTGCTTTAGTCTCTTAGATCACTGCTCTTGCTTTTTATTGGGTATGACCGTCCTTGCCACGGTATTTACAGGTGCCTTGCATGGCGCAGTAATCACAGGTGCTGCCTTTGACACCCAGCTCTTTTCCCACCCCCAGCAGCATGGATAGACTCTTGCGTGGTCGCATCAGGAAGGAGGGTGTAAGTTCGACCAGGTTGTTGATCTCTGCGAGGATCTTAAAAATGACTGGTTGACCTTCATCCACGGACCAGCTTAGCATGCCCGGGCTGAAAGGCACGGTGGTTTGCAGACCAGCATCCGCAGCTTGGTCTTCGATCTGTTTGCAGACCAGTGTCGCCAGGGCTTCCACCCCGGCCGAACCGACACCATCCAGTGCTAATCCCATCAGTATATCAGTGTCCATCTTTCGGGAGGCTTCTGTCTCGATTCTTTGACCGACTGTGCAAATAATGGCATATATGCTTTCAGCCGGGGCAAGCTGTTGGGAGATCCATTCCCCTTTTAAGGTTATACCACCCTCTAATTCCAATTTTTCATGACGCAGCGATCTGATTGACAGCTTGCGCAAGAAGACTTGCGGCTCGAGCAGGAAACGCGCGCCTTCCAATGCCTGAGTAGCGATCTCCACCAGGCGTGGGCGTCTGTCACGTAAAATGAGCGGGTCAGCACCCTGCCCGCGCAAAACGGCATCCACATCCAGTTCAAGATCGCTGACCGACCAATTTTCCAGGTTCGTTATTACTTCCATGTGTTTCCCTTGAGATTGTCTTCAGGGAGTATACCCTAAGCACAGCCGAAACAGCAACGTTGGAACTCAAAAAGGCGGACCGGATCGGACCGCCTTGATAAAACAGTTGTTGAAGTGCTAAACGGTCTTTTTGGGGCGCAAGCCAAAATAGATCAGCAGGATTCCACCGGCAAAAAGCAGGACGATCATTCCGATCTCGGACATGGCTCCCAAAACCAGTTGAACAATAGCCACGATAACGAATACGATGGCTGGGATGCGCGCCCATTCAGTGGGAGCCTTGGCACGCTGCAGCCACAAGTAGTAAAAAGTTCCAGCCCAACCAAGGAACATGATCCCGGTTGGAATGGAGGTGCTGGCAAAGGCTCCCAGGAAAGGCAGGGTCAGGATCGACTCAAGTGCGATGGATGCCATCATGCCGGCTGGAATTAAAGCCCACCATTTTTCAGGTTGTGTAAAATATACATAGAAGAAGGTTCCGGCAATTATTGAGCAAACAATAATATTTACCCAATCGTTGAAAACGCTGACCAGCGATAGTGTCCCGATGCCGACCAAAATCAAACCCGGGATGAGTGCCCAGCGCCGGGTGCGGTTTACAAAATACACCAACAGGAAGGGCAGACCGATGCCGTACATGACCAATGCGCCGATCCACTCTCCTGCGACTGTATCAGCAAAATTGATCACGGTTGCCAGAACCAGGCAGCCAAAAGCCGGGATGAGCGCCCACCAGTTTTCCCGGATGTTCGTTAAAAATGCCACCAGGAAGGGAATGGCAACCGCTATGAAGATCAGCGAACCCAGAAATTCGCCATTATTGCCTGCCTCAGCCAGGGCGATGATGACCGCCAGTGCACCAAGTACACAGGCCGGGAACAGGTAGCCCCACTTTTTCAAGCCGGATATCAGGTAACACACCAGGAACACCAGTCCGGCTCCCCCAAATATCCAGGTCCAGGTATTGGCGGACATGGCTTCAAAATCGATATATCCTTGTTGTTGAGCCAGAATTCCAAGCGCAACCAGGATCAGGATGATCCCCCAAAATAAGTTATCTGTGTTCTTTTTCATTTTCTCTCCCGTAATTCTTGACAGGCAACGATTCGACAAGTCCAGTATACAGGAAATTAGTTATTAATAAAATAGCCTGTTGACTGGTTGCTTGTTGGTTGGTATTTGACCAGTCAGGGTGGAAAGTTGGTGGTTTGCAAAGATGCTGGACGCGGAACCATTGCGAAAAAGCCTGCTGGATTACGCGCAGCAGATCGTTTCTGTGTTCCAATAGAACAGAACCTGTGTTGATCCTGATGTTGAAAAATTCAATCTGAATTCCCCATGAGCAAATAAAATCCGAATTTGTTGACAAAATGGACAATATTGGTATAATATTTATTATGATTTTCATAAATATTAATCAGAATCCAAGGATGAGATTTTCTTGCATGTGTCTGCGGCGGGAATCGTAACCACCGCCTCTTCATTAAGGATACCAACCAGGACCAACTAACAGAAGAACGGTGAGCGAAACCCGCATGCGAATTAATTAAGAGCATGGCATTCGTCTGCCGTTCTTTTTGTTTTCCAGTTGGTCTCATTAATCAATATAAAACGTCCCGAAGGATTGTTTGAAATCACAAATGGTTTTTATAAACCTTCGGGACGTTAGTTAAAACAACATAATTTGGAGAAGAAATGAAAATAGCTGATAACGTCACTGAATTGATCGGGAACACTCCACTGGTATGCCTGAATCGCATCACTGCCGGGGCTGTGGCACAGGTGTTGGCAAAATTGGAATTCTTTAACCCAGCCCATAGTGTTAAAGACCGCATCGGTGCTTCCATGATCAATGCCGCTGAAAAAGCAGGGTTGATCAAATCTGACACTATTGTGCTGGAAGCCACCAGCGGAAATACGGGTATTGCCCTGGCGATGGTGTGTGCAGCACGT
>JBDRQK010000052.1:0-3671 GCA_043826315.1 Chloroflexota bacterium | reverse complement strand
ACTTTGTACTCATAAGCCAGGTCCTGTAATTCGCATTCGCCGCTGGCTTCACAGGTAATGCAGTCCTGGGGATGATTGGCCAGCATGGATTGCAGCGATAACCTTCTGGATCGGATCACTTTTTCATTATTGGTCTCAATTTCCATTCCCTCGCTTACCTGGGTTACACAGGCTGCCTGCAGGAAGCGCCAATTCTTGACTTCCACCACGCACATGCGGCAGTTACCGGATGGAGACAGGTCCTTGTGGTAGCACAGTGTCGGGATATGGATCTCATTTTGCCGGGCTGCTTCTAAAATGGTTTGACCTGCTTCTGCTTGAATTGTTTTTCCATTAAGAGTGATGGTGATGCTCATTAATTATTCTCCCTTTCCGTTTGCCGAAAATTCTGCAGTGAAGTTGGCAAGTGCCGAATTAATCGGGATGGGCACGGATTGTCCCAATCCACAGAAGGATGCCAGCAGCATATTTTCTGATAACGCCATAAGCTCATCCAAAGCTTGCCTGCTGATTTCACCATTTGCCATCTGGCACAGCAGGTTGTAAGCTCGCCAGGTTCCAACCCGGCAGGGGGTACACTTGCCGCACGATTCTGCTGCAAAAAAATGCAGCAGCTCGCGTAAAAGAGCCACCGCTGACACACTTTGATCACAGATCAGGAAAGCCCCGGCGCCCAGTCCGATCCCTTTCTGGGAAGATGCATAATCCAGTGGGATATCCAGGAAATCCGCGTTTACCATTGTTCCGGCCGCTCCGCCGGTCAGGGCAAATTTGAAGGATGACCCTTCCAGCATGCCTCCGCTAAAGTCATCAATGATCTGCCGCAGAGTCAGCCCAAAGGGTGCCTCAAAAAGACCGGGATGTTTTACATGACCCAGGATCATGTAGAGTTTGGTTCCCGGGACGCTGTAACCGGAAAGTTCTTTCCACCAGTCGGCACCATTTTTCATGATGTGTGGAACGGCCGCATATGATTCCACGTTATTGACTGCTGTGGGGCAGCCGTGCAACCCGAAAGAGGGCGGGTAGGGAGGCCGCAGGCGTGGTTCGCCGCGTTTGCCTTCCAGTGACTCAATTAATGCAGTTTCTTCGCCGCAGATATAAGCCCCGGCTCCCAGGTGAACATGGATATGGAACGAAAATCCGCTGCCTTGGATGTTTTCTCCCAGCCAACCCGACTTTTGCGCTTGTTTTATGGCATTCTCGAGTCGTTCAGCTTGGTGGACATATTCGCCCCGGATGTAGATATAAGCTTCACTGGCTCCGCAGGCATACCCGCCAATGGCCATCCCTTCCAGCAGTTGATGCGGGTTGGTATCGATCAACACCCTGTCTTTAAAGATCAGGGGCTCGCTTTCATCAGCATTGGCGATCATATATTTAGGAGAACCGACTGCCTGGGCTACAAATTTCCATTTGCGTCCCACCGGGAAGCCTGCCCCGCCGCGGCCCTGCAATCCAGATTCTTCAACCAGTGCGATCACACGTTCAGGAGACATTTGCAGGGCAGCCTTAAGCCCCTGGTAGCCTCCAAACTGGATCGCAGATTGGATATCATCCGGGTCGATCTGGTCAATGTTGGCCAGCATGACCCGTTTTTCACCCGGGCGCGCTATTGAATAGTCCGTGGGGACACCCCTCCATCCCTGGCAGGCTTTTTTGGCTTCACTGACCGCTACCGGACCAGCCTGGTCGTCGTTTACCAGGACAGCTGGCGCCCGGTCGCAAAGCCCCAGGCATGAAGTTCGTTCGACCACCCAATCTTCTGGTACAGCCTCAGCGAAATTTACAACGGCATTTTCAGCGTTCATCCCGCCATCGGTAGCCCGTTTTAGCCAGCACACCGGCCCGTCGCAAACCCGCAGAATATTCTTTTTGGGTTCCGTTGCCAGCATCGAATAAAAGGTGGTAACGCCATAAGCCTGGTGGGCAGGAACATTTAGAATTCTGGCAGCATGGGTGATATTGTCTTTGGATAAGCTTCCTGGCAGGGCTTGGAACCTGGACAATAATTCCAATAGAGCCTCCGGGTTATTTTCCACTTCACCGGCCAATTCGAGAACTTCCGGGGGAATGGGTTTGAAGCGAGATGTTTTGTTTGTCATCTATATCTCCAGGGTTTCAGTTTTTTCCAATGCATACAGAGCTGATCGTGCCGCTTTTCAAAAAACGCAAATTACCACAATTATTTTAACTCCAAAAATCTTTAATTGGGTAGTACCATTGGGAATATTCTTTTCAAACTTCTGTCCTATAAAGGAGGTTTTCATACTAAACTTTACTTTTCTCACCAAAATATATCTGTCATTGCGATACCATCCCCATTTTTTCGGGGGTACCATACCCAGTTTTTTTGGGACAAGCATCTTTCCAGCGAGTGTGGCAATCTCCAACAACCGCAAGGATGTCACCTATAGATGTTATCTTTTCTCACCGACCATCGCCTCCATAATATAGGATAAAATTTCTATCAGATCAAATCTTCATTCAACTTATAATACTTGGGTTTCCTCAAACATAAAAAGGTAAAAACGTCATCATGAATTTACTTGAACACAATCGCTCGGCATGGAACGAAGCAGTGAAAAATGGCAATAGATGGACTATTCCAGTCACCAAGGCTGAAATTGATGCGGCTGCAAAAGGAGATTATAAAATTATTTTGACTCCTTTCATACCTGTACCTCATGAATGGTTGGGAGATATTTCAGGCAGGAATATCTTATGCCTGGCATCAGGAGGAGGGCAGCAAGGTCCAATATTAGCTGCAGCCGGAGCACAGGTGACCGTTTTTGATAATTCTGATGAGCAATTAAAGCGGGATCAACAGGTCGCTCAGGAAAATCATCTGGAGATCAAGACAGTCCGCGGTAATATGCAGGACCTGGGCTGTTTCTCAGATGAAACCTTTGATCTCATCATTCATCCGGTTTCCAATTGTTTTATCAATGACATCATTCCAGTTTGGAAAGAAAGTTTTCGAGTTCTCAAAGAGAATGGCAGGCTGCTCTCTGGGTTTACCAACCCGCTTGTTTATATGGTTGATTGGTATTATGCAGATCAAACCGGTCAATTTGTGTTGGCCAATTCGATCCCCTATTCAGATCTGGCATCCTTGTCTCCAGAAAACAAACATAAGGCCATCCAGGAAAAACTGCCCTATGAATTTGGGCATTCCCTGAGCGATCAAATTCAAGGACAAATACAGGCAGGTTTTGTAATAGCCGGATTCTATGAAGATAAAAGTGGGGAACTTCTGGATCAATTTTCCGATTCATATATTGCAACCAGGGCTGAAAAACTGGTCAGATAGCTGGATGTGTAAGTCAGTCAACATCTACCTAATGGTACCGCTTTCCTCAACCTCCGTGTCATTGTGATACCTCCAATTTTTTAGGGGGAACATCCCCAGTTTTATTAGGGACAAGCATCTTTCCAGTGAGTGTGGCAACACTTTTCACGCTCTGCATCTCCACTCAGCAACCACGCCGAATGCCTCCAAAAAAAATAAGGTAAAATTCCATTCAAATCCCCACAACTGGAGCTGCAATGGAAACCATTTTTACACCCGAAAACCTGATCGCCTTATTAACTCTGACCGCCCTCGAGATCGTGCTCGGCATCGACAACATCGTCTTCATATCCATTCTTGCCGACCGTCTGCCAAAAGA
>JBDRQK010000051.1:0-4734 GCA_043826315.1 Chloroflexota bacterium | reverse complement strand
GCATGATATTACCTATTCCGGCACGGTCATGGCAGCCATGGAAGGCGTCATTACGGGAAACATACCGGGCTTTGCAGTATCAGTGGATAGACCCGAAAACGTCAATGGTTTGATTGATTTCAGCACAGCAGCCCGCGTGGCGCAAGAGGTGATCGCTAGGTCCATGCGTGCTGGTATGCCGGAGGGGGTTCTGCTGAATATCAATGTGCCGTATTTGCCATATGATAAACTCAAGGGTTTCATGCTCACCCGCCAGGGACTGCGCATCTACCGCGATGTGCTTGAAAAGCGTTTCGACCCACGCGGTCGCCCCTATTATTGGATCGGTGGCGAAACGCCTACCGGCAGCCTCGAAGATGGCACGGATTATGGAGCTCTCAAGGAGGGTTATGTCTCGATCACGCCATTGCAGTTATATCTTACCGATCAGGAAGCGCTGGTTAAAATGCAGTCCTGGGATTGGACCACAAGCACCGAAACATGACTGCCAACCTGTCCGTCCGTTTGAAGGACCTGCTGATCGAACACAGCACCCGCTACCCGCATTTGCAAGCCCAGGATGTTTACAAATTTATTTACCAGGCAGCCATGGGAAATGGACATACCTTCATGGATTCCACCCGCTCACGGATCGGATTGGAGATGGAAATACGCACTCTGATCCCTGACGCAAGCCAGCCTCTTCTTGAGCAGATCTCACCTGAATCAAATCTGCACCTCAAAGTGATTCGGGTTAACCTGCGTCCTTACATGGCTGTCACCAACAACATGGATCCTTTATTGGAATCTTTTGCGTGTACAGCCAATGAATTCGTTAGCTCAACCCAGCGTCTGGAACAATATGCATCCTTGATTTGTCACTTACCAGACCAGACAGGTTTGCAATTCTTGATCAATGAATTTAATAAATTCTTTTCTGAAATGCAGACCCGCGGATATCCGTCCATCCATCATTCGGAAATTTATTCCCGGCACTATCAACCTGCCTATCGTGTGGTGGCAGCGCGTTGGATAACCCAGCTCCTGGATAATTGCAGGGAGATTGGATGAGTTTGAATTGCCATCATCCTGATATATACTAAGAATAAACAGGAGACTCCGATGAATCCAAATGCCAGGTCTAAAAAAGGAAATGCTGCAGTTCCCAAGTCTGCGCCCATACAGAAACAGGACAAGATAATAACCTTTTGAAATATAGTGGTGTGGAAGATGTGTATTTCCAGAGAGAATCCTTGGTAATTTTTTGGACTGTGCTGGGTGGCATAGCTGCAGGGGCACTATTGACCCAGCTTGGTCCGCTGGAAGAAATTCTTGCCTATCGTTGGTACCTGCTCTTTTTTAGTTCCTTCCTGACTGTTGTCAACTCCTGAGTGCAGTCCGTGTGACGCTACTTTCCACTCGTGGTTGGCGGTGTTCCAATGACTTGCTCGTGTTGGAAAAAACCAACAAGATTCCAGTTTTTGAAATAGTTTTGATTGTTGTATTATCCTGAAATTAATGATACAGTAATTATGTGAATAATTTCATTTGTGCTCCAAATTAGTATCTTTTTCTATTGCCACTATGAGGCCTATCTCCAGGAATTGGGGTAACAGGGAGGAATAAGAAGTATAAAGCATTGCTGTATTTCCAAAAGTGGAGGAAACAGATCATAAAATTGATGACCAATTGAATATTAATTCACTTTCTTGCATAGGGTTGTCGGAAATTGGTCGAAAAGTAAAAGGAGGAGAGGCATGACAGCAAGAGGTAAAGTCAGATTTTATGGTTTGTTTGTTATGGTAATTGTGGCGATTATTCTGTCGACCAGCCCGGGTGTTTTAGTGAGTAAGGTACATGCGATGCCTTCCCTCCTCCCGCTACCCATAACAACCACAAGTGGAAATATACCCGTCAAGACTGTCACCACGGATGTTGAAAGGTTTCTTGTAAAGAATCTCATCGTTGGATCGTCGACTGTTTCGACCCCAAAGAGTCCGACCGGGAGCATCACGGACAGGACGCCAACCTTCCTATGGACCAGGACCACCGCTGCAACAAGCTATCAATTCCAGGTTTGGAAAGGGACAACAAAAGTTTATTCAAAAACGGTATCATCGGGTGCCTGTGGAGCTACGACCTGCTCGAACACCCCCACGAACACCTTGACCTATGCTGCTTATAAATGGAAAGTTCGGGCGAAAGTGGGAGGCGTGTGGAAACCATGGAGTGCCTATAAAGCCTTCATTGTAAAGGCACCAGTGGTAACTCCGACACCTAAAAAACCGACCGGGAGCATCACGGACACGACGCCAACCTTTCAATGGACCAGGATCACTGCTACAACAAGTTATCAATTCCAGGTTAGGAAAGGTACGACAATAGTTTATGCAAAAACAGTATCAGCGGGTGTCTGCGGATCGACAACCTGCTCTAATACCCCTACAACGAAATTAGCCTATGCTGCCTATAAGTGGAGAGTTCGGGCGAAAGTGGGAGGAGTGTGGAAACCATGGAGTGCCTATAAGGCTTTCACTGTAAACAAGCCGGTTACAGGTTTCAATTCACAGTTTAACGGGAATGCAACCGGCTGGGTGCAACATCCGGATGAATATTGGACGAATAGTGTTACTACCTATGACACCAATGGTTCTAAAAATAAATATGTGAGTACTAGTTACAATCAGAACTATACGAACTTTACTTATGAAGCCAGGATAAAAGTTTATGATTCATCAAACACAACCTCTTTTAGCGGACTTATCGTTCGCGGCACTCCCACATTCAACACAACGAATAATGGTTGGGAAAATGGCTATTACTTCGAGATCACAAATCAAGGCGATTATGGAATTTTTGTTAAACAGAATGACATTTGGTTACCGAGCCCGACAGGTGGTTGGTGCCAGACCCCTAAACTTGTCAAATATGGATGGAATACCCTTAAAGTGGTCGCAAATGGTAGTAATCTGAAGTTCTATATAAATGGGTCACTTGTCTTTGATGGTTTAGATTCTACTTTTAGCAGTGGACGCGTTGGGATATTTTTTTATAAATTCACCTATACCCAATATTTTAGTGCAGATTGGGCTACGTTATCACTATCAACTGCATCTTCCCTTGAAGAAGAACCTTTTCAAACAACTCAGGGAGATGGGTCGGTTGATCCTTCCGCATTATATCCATCACCATAGCAAACCAGGAATTTTATTTTGACAAACCTGTGAAAAAGTTATTATCCAGGTTAAAAGTGGAGGATGGTTGCATTGATCGATCGATGGTTTCCCTTGTTGGAGATCTGTGGATATGCTTAGAATAAAGAGAACAACCGGGTCATCAATAACTCGGTTGTTCTCTTTATTGTTCAGATGCATGCATGTGAGGCTGTTTGGCATAAGATGGAATCAGGATCAGGGTTGGAATGACAGCTTCCAAAAGCGCTGAAAAGAAATTTTATAAAAATACCATAGAGAGGTACCAGGGAATCGTTGACCAGGTTATGCAGCGCAAAAGCAAACAGCAGGAAAAAACTGAACTGGGAATACTGTATGGGTTAAATATCTGAAGGATGGTTGAAAATGAAAAATTTCACATCTTCTCCGAACACGCAAGCATTTAACTCCCGCGTCTGGGAGATCGTGCGCCAGATCCCGCCTGGCAGGGTCACCAGTTATGGGCAGATCGCAGCTATGATCCCACCACCAGGTGGTATGGATCCGAAAAGCTACGATGCATTTGCAGCCCGTTGGGTGGGTGGCGCCATGGCAGCTTGTCCGAAGGATGTACCCTGGCAGCGGGTCATCAATTCCCAGGGCAAGCTCAGCTTGCGCGGGGGAGCAGAGCAGCAGCGCCAGTTGCTGGAAGAGGAGGGCATCATATTCAACGATCGAGGGAGAGTGAATTTTAAGGAATTTGGCTGGCAGGGTCCACCGCAAGATTGGCTTAGAATGAATGCTTTATTTCCACCACCGGGATTTGGCGATTAATTCAAACCCTTTGTTGGAGAAATTTCCCTTAAGGACCAGAAAAAATAAATTAATAATTAGGCTGATCTACGTAAGATATTTCCTGTAATTCTTCGCCAAAGAACCAGGAAAATCGTAACTTGAACATCAGAGGTGTCATGTGCAAGTTGTGATTCAGGTCGATTATTGTTCATCTCCATGAAGTATGAAAAAATCCAGGTATTTCATTATGTAAACCAACCAATTTGCAATGGGTTTTGCTTTTAAATCCCAAAAATTATCGGTTGAATGAATTTGATTGAGAAAAAATAGGATTTTCAAGTTATGTTTTTCTTATTGACATCTGTAAAATTGAAATAGATATATTTTGCAAGTACAGAATTATTAAAGTTTCTCTTCGCCTGTGAGAAATGTATTAAAAAGATTGCGATAAACATTTGGTTTGCGTAATCAAAGCCAAATCCCACATAAAAAAAAAGAGCGAGTATAATAAGCATTATGAACACAATGCAAGGTTTATTGGTCGCACACAAAGAAGCTGATTCTGCTTCTGAACCAGAAGCGGACCAAGGTCCGCGTACGATTCGACCTGCCTGACCCTGGTTCCCCGCTCGCTATGAGTGTTTCCAGGGTCCATCTCACACCTGGAGGCACTCCATGACCTTTCCTGACACACAAACCATTTTATCCCAAGTTCAACAAGCTTTGGAAAAGGATGACCTGAATCAGGCTATCGAAGTTTTAAAATCCTTGCGATCTGCCGACCAGGCTGAAATCTTTGATGATCTGG
>JBDRQK010000050.1:0-5692 GCA_043826315.1 Chloroflexota bacterium | reverse complement strand
TGCGGGGCACACGTAGTGTAACCGTGCTTCCAGCCGGATCAACGATGATCTTGAAATCCACACCGATTACCTGTTTGGGTTCAAGGGTGGTTGAGTCTGGAGCCAGGATCTGCGGTGTCCATCCTTCTGCCCAAATGGCATACTCCCAGCCAAAGCCTTCTGCCAGGACTGCATTCCTGCCAGGTAAAAGCAAACGTGCACCCGAACCTTTTCCTGGATCTTTATCCACATAGACATCCAGTGTCTGTATTGCCAGGTTATTAGGGGATCCCCATGGATTTGGTATTGGACCGTTGAAAGTGAATTTAAAGATGATGTTCTTTTCATCATACGCTGTTTTGAATGCTTTCAAGTCAAAAGGATGATCTTTAAAGACACCATCTGAAGGGTAAGTATAAGATCCTGGGCCGTGATCGTCACCATCCGGGTCCAAAACCTCGAGAATGGTTATTGAAGTCCCCAGGTCTGGCAGCACGATCTGGGCTGGTCCTTGTAGGGGTAAAAGATCACCATCGGGCAGGATGACTGCCACAAGCCGCAGGTCATCTCCAGCCTCCATATCACCAATATCTCCCCACGGGATGGCTGCTTCAAACGTATCGTTACCAAGTACAGCCTGGCCGACCTTTTTGCCTGCACCCCACCCAGTTCTTGTGGCATTGAACACATTAAATTGATTGTTACTCCACTCGAACAAATGCGTGGAGGCTATGCCTGGAAGGATGGGTTCCTCATCGCCGGTGCTGAGAGTGAATGGATAAGCATCGCTTGCACCTGGAGCAGCCAGGTAGAAACCGAAGCGTGTTGCCTGGGATGGTGTTTGGTTGAAATTAACGCGCAGGTAAAGGTTCTTGGCATCAAATGTGTAAGCCAGGCTTTTCCCTGCCATCGATCCGGCTGTGAAAATGGCAGCATTATCCCACTCTCCGGGTGAATTTTTCCCATCGATGATCGGAGAAGAGAGACCGTTTACATTTTTCTCTGCAGTCGCTGGTTTCTTTGGGATGATGGGTACATTAACGAATGCTGGTACCTCTTCGCCGAGAGATTCGTAGACTTTCGATAACAAGGCGCGATAACCTGTGTCGAAGTATTCATCCTGACCCGAATCCTGGTCACTACCATACCACCAGAACCAGTCGGATCCCTCGGCCAGGTACATAAAATCTTGAGCCAGGGCAATTGCTTCGGGGCTGGCGGTGCGACTCTTGCTGATGTCAAATTTTGAAAGATCGTTACGGACCTGTAACAGGTAATTCCAGGCTGTTTTCTCCTCGCCTTCACCGATCCAGGTATCAAAATTGGCGCTGAACCAGGCGCCGGGAAATAGTTTTTCAAGCAGGCGCTGGTCTGGAAATAACTTGAGATACTCGGATGGGGTGATGGTTTTAATGGATGTGCTCTCTGAAAGTTGTTGATAGAGGGCATTCAGGAACTCCTTGCCATCATTCTGGTAATATTCCCAGGCGTTTTCACCGTCCAGGATGATGCTGACAATGTGAGGTCCTTGTGCGCCTTGTTCTTGTAGTTGATTCTTGATATTCTCAAGACGTTGGATCATATCTTTGGCGGCTACACTCCCGGGTGTTCCGGAATAAGTAAATCCGACCTTGTCCGATAGTGTTCCATCGCGAAAGAATATGGCCACTTGATCCCCATTCACGCCTTGAACGTAATAAGGTCGGTAGAGATCATCAGCTTCCTGGACAGTTTCCTGGGCATTGCGGGTGAAGCTGCCTAGTCCAAGTGATTGGGCTAACACAGGCTCTCCACTTGCCATCCAACTGTAACCGGCATTTGCTACCAGGGGTACGATCTCCTCGGCAACAGATCCTTCAGAAGGCCATAAACCGCGCGGCGCCTTACCGAAATGATCTTTATATATCTCTACACTGCGATCCAGTTGTGCAATCGCATCATTTGGAAAGGAAAAACGATCCGGCATTTCTGCTGCAGGATTACCGACTAATTCCAGGTTGGTGTCATATAAAAGTGGCAAAATGGGATGGGCGTAAGGAGTGGTGATTACCTCTATCTGTCCCTTATCCTGTAATTCCTTGTGAATTTGTATTACCTTTCCTAAAATGCTGCGAACCTGGTCGAATAAGATGGTCTTGTCTTCTTCGCTAAAATTGCCATCCTTATTGACAAGGCTCAAAAGTGGTTCTTTGGCAAGCTCATCCGGATCAAACCAGGCCAGGTTGAACCAGATCTGTAGATCACGAAAATCCTGCTCGGAATAATTCTTAAGGGCAGCAGCAATGGCTTCACCCGTTGTCCCGCCTCGTTTATCGAGCAAGGCTTTATAGCCGGGGTGAATATTGATAATGTGATCCCAGTTCGCATCGAAAAAACGATTCAGGATGAATTCCTTGTCTTCACTTGTTAGCTCTGCAGCAGGTTTCTCGGACAATACCCAGTATTTATCTTTTGTGCCATTCAAAACAAAATCATCCAATTGGCGGATGAGTACCGGAGTCAGGTTGAATGTCAAATGTACATCTGGGTATTTCGCAACCGTGGCTGCCATGTCATAATAATCCTTCGTGGCATGAACGCGCACCCACGGACGTGTGTATACCCCGCCTGCATCCTGGTAATACAAGGGTTGATGTTGATGCCAGACCAGATTCAAATATAATACATCTGCGTCAGATTTTGCCTTCCCACAGGCAGATGCCAGGACGGATAGACCAATAATGAGTGAGACGAATAAAACCAATCTTTGGATTCTTGAATGCATGTTTATCCTTTAACGCTTCCAAGTGTCAGGCCGGAAATCAGCCACTTGGATGAATACAGGAACAAGATCATGACCGGTATGGAGATCAAGACCGAGGCAGCTGCAAATTGTCCCCAGGAGACTGTAAATTGCTGTGCGTAAGTGAAAATTCCCAAAGGCCATGTAAAAGTGCTATTCCTCTGCAGGACAACGCGTGCCACCAGGTATTCACTCCAACCACCCATAAAACTGAACAGGAAGGCGATTGCCAGGGCAGGAGTGGACAGAGGCAGAATGATCTGTGTGAATACTGTCAATCGGTTGGCACCATCGATAAGGGCAGCTTCTTCCAGATCGACCGGGATGGTATCATAATAGCCCTTGAGTGTCCAAATCGTCAGAGGAACTGAACTCACCGAATAGGCAATGATCAAACCCAGGGCAGTGTTGATCATCTTTAATTCTGCCAACATGATGAAAAGAGGCAGGAGTAACATGCCTGCCGGGATCATTTGTGTTGTAAGCAGGAAAACCAATCCTGCTGCCCGCCCTGGAAATTTAAACCTCGAAAATGCATATGCACTGACGGCTGCCAGGATCATGCTTATGAAAGATGTGACCGACACGATCGAGAACGAATTCCATATCCACAGGAAGAAATCAGATTTACGGTTCTCCTCCGGTACACCGAAGAGGACCTCTTTGTAATTATCCAAGGTGGCATTCTCTGGAATGATACGAAGAGAGGTTGTGAGCAAAGTATCGTTTGGACGCAAGGAGATGGTCACAACACGCATCACAGGGTAAACAGCAACGATCGAGGCAATGATCAATGCTGAATGGATCAGGAGGGTTTTAAAAGGTGCATCACCTCGACCGCGGATGAAGATCCATCGCAAAATTTTAACCAGGGGATTTACCGGTTTGGGTGTAAGTGTGGAAGTCATAAGGATCCTTTCGCTACTCAGTCGTGGACTTCAGCCCACCTGATGCCCTCAGATAGATCAGTGTGAAAATCAGCAGGATAACAAAGATGACCAGGGCGAACATGGCGGTGAATCCATATCGATAGAATTGGAAAGCAGCTTTATACATGGAAGAAACCAGGATATCGGTCTTCTCCTGGGGGCCTCCTTGAGTGATTAGGTAGATGACATCAAATTTATTAAATGTCCAAACCACACCGAGGATGATGGCGGGAGTTAGCACAGGTCGCAAGAGTGGTAGAGTGATGTTTCGGAATTGCTGCCACGTTGAAGCGCCATCAATTTCAGCAGCCTCATAATACTCCCTGGAGATGCTCTGTAGACCGCCCAGGATAATTACAGACATAAAGGGGATACCGAGCCAAATGTTGGAGATCAGGATGGATACAAATGCCCAGATCGGGTCCTGTTTCCAACTTACCGGCCCTATATGGGCGGCTAGATAATTAAATAGGTTTCCCAAGCCGAAAATATTAACTGAGCCGTGGCTGAGTGTAGTTAACCATGAGTTCAGATCCGTCAATAGGATGTTAAACAACCCGTAGCGATTGTCAAATTCATTTCGCAAAGCCATGGCTGCAATTGTTGTTGGGATGGCCCATGGAAAGATTAAAAATGTGCGATAAACACCCTGTAGTTTCATGGGGCGGTGAAGAAGCAAAGCCAGAGCCATTCCACCGCCAACATGGAAGGTCACATTGATCACAGTCCAAAGGATCGTTCTTCCAAACACCTCAAAAAACTTAGCGTCGTTTGCAACCGTTCCAGTGAAAAGTGTTTTTAAGTTTTCCCAACCAAAACCCAATCCATATTGGGCTTTCTTGATCGCTTGTGTTCCGAGGGATGCGTTGGAAAATGCCAGTTTGATTTCAAATAGGAATGGATAGATGATCAGAAAGAGTATCCCGATCAATGCCGGCATCACCAGTAAGTAGGGTAATCCCAGGCGGCTGAAACGAGGAATGCAGAGCTTTTGGATAATAATAAAAATTCCTGAGATTATTAAAGTTAGAACCAGGCCGACGATCAAGCCCGACAGGCCTTTGTCAAATAGGATGTCAAAAAGGATGGATTGCAAACCGGTAAATAGGCTTATGGGTGATCGGATAAAAGAACCGATGAAAGTATCTCCCAGGGTATATAACCCGGAGGCTTCAAAAAAAGAAAATATTGAAAGCAAAGTAAATAGACCCAGAAATATCTGAAGTCCGCGAACAATGATCTTAGTTTTCACGTCGCGCGGTTGGCGAAAAAAAATCTGATAGAAGTAAACTTCGATCAGACCTAATCCAACCATGATTGCAAAGAGAAATGAGCCGATCCCTCCGATACGGTCGAAGACGATATACGAATTGAGGGTTATACCGGATGAATATGGTGAGATCAGGGCATTGAGCAGGAAGTAGAGGACAAACAAACCACCAATCCAATATACATATGGAAGGAATCGGCGCCAAGAGGGTTTAGGTTCCATGCCGGGCCTCGCTTGTAAAAATGGGTTGAGGGGGGGTTTTTATGCCCCCCCTTTTAAAAATAAATTATTGTACTGGATATTGAAGCTTATTGACCGAGCGTTAGAACGCAGGCGTCAGCGGAGGCTTGCGCCGCAGCGGCAGCATCAGTTGGGGTTGTCGTTCCAGCCATGACACCTTCTAGGCTCGGGCGCCACGCATCCCAGGCACAGCGCATGGAAGCAGCCGCAGGTTGTCCGCGGCCATTGGAAAGGGCAGCCATGGAACCGGCCAGGATCGAGTCACTGGAGATGCTTGGATCTTTGGCAACTTCGGTATTGGAGGGCAGGCGTTTGAACTCATCCAGCCATTTCTTCTGCACTTCTGCAGAAGTCATATAAGTGATGAACTTGGTGACTGCATCTTTCTTGGCTGGGTCATCCAACACGGGTTTGGCAACCATAAAGTACTTGCCGGCGGTCATTTCGGTATAGGGTTTTCCATTAATGGTCGGTACAGGAGCAACGCCCATA
>JBDRQK010000049.1:0-3549 GCA_043826315.1 Chloroflexota bacterium | reverse complement strand
TCGCAACAGGTCAACTGGTGGGGTGCAGCAGCCTGGGCGATCTTTATATTTGGTGCGCTCAAATTGAAATCATGGGCGATCCCAGTGGGTATTTTTGCTGCTGTCATGTCAATGATAGGTGGTTACCCCATGGGTATCCATAATGTTGCTGAAGTGCAGCGCTTTTCGTTGTTCCTTCCTGCACCAATCTTGAGTACAATATTATTGATCATCCTATTGTTGCCTTGCACGCAAAAATTATTAACAGATCAAAAAAAGATCGGTTTGGCTTCATAAGATCAATGGGCAACACAACCCATCCTTGAGGTTTTGTTGCCCGAATTTTTGATTGATAATTGGATTTCTTACTTATAAAATCCGATAAATTTTTCAAGCAAGTATTAATCACTAAATGAAAAGGAGGTGTATTATGAAAGGTAACAATAAATTTGGATCTGTTCTTGCAGTGATAGGCATTCTGACTGGATTGTTGGTTTTATTCTTGTTGGCAAGTATCTATCAAGTAAATATTGACGGCAAACTGAATGGAGCCAGACCGGATGAAGCCATTACTGTCCAGATCGTCTTTGCACTATTAAGCTGGTTGGGTGTTGCTGCTGGAGCTTTATGGGTTATGGTGCTGTATGGCTTCCTTAACAGATCAAGCTGGGCCTGGGTATGGGGAATGGTGGCTGCCACGGTTCAACTCCTGGCAGGTTTCTTTCCAATGATTCCCCCTTCCTCTATTGGATTACCGGCTCCAACCATCTGGGTCTTCTTGATCGCCCTGGTCTTGTGGTTTGGAATGTTGTTCATTGGTGGTATAAACAAGAAGATCATCGCCCTAGCGTTTGTCTGTGGTCTGGCATACGTGCTGACCTTTATTGATGGGGTAGGAGCGATATCCCGCTATCAAACGGAAGCCAAAGGTTTTATCAGTTCGATGTATGGCATGTCTCAGATGGTCAACTGGTGGGGCGCTATCGTGTGGGCGGTCTTCATATTTGCCCTGGTCAAAGGTAAATCCTGGGCATTGCCCGTCGGTGTCTTTGCTTCAGCAATGTCTATGTTCGGTGGTTTCCCTGTCGGTTTGACTGATGTGATCGTTCAAGGACGTTTCTCCATGTTTCTGGTGGCACCCTTGATGAGCACCGGGCTGCTCATCTACCTTCTGTCCCCATCCACACGAAAAATGCTTGATGCACAGAAAGATCCGATCTAATAATTGATATTTATCAAATACAAAATACGTGATTTGTGATATTTTTAACATGCTGGGTTGAAATCACATATCAGGAGTTAATACTTTGATGAAGATAAAAAATCGTTTCAACTACTTATTCAATTCCACCAAAGGGCTGATCCTTGTGGCGATAGCCATGATTGCTCTTTTGACCGCTGTGTGGGGTATGCTATCTGGTCCAATGGCTGAGATGGGTGTACGTGAAGTGGTCATTAAACTATTTAATATGGACATCGTCCAGGCTGAGCGCGAAGGAAGGATGATCATTTTATATCACTCGGTTGCGATGGCAATCGTAGCCATTGAAACCTACATGGTCACCAGTCTGCTTAAGATGAAAGAGTTTTTTAAGCTGGCTATCCGGGTGCTTGTTACGGTCGGCTACATGTTTGCCATGATATTTGGCATGGGCTTTGCCTACTTTGGCCACAACTGGGCACTACATGGGCTTTACATAACTGGCCTGGCGCTGATCTTTTTCGCAGGAGTGCTGATGTGCGTGGCTCTCTGGCCGTGGAACAAGGAACATATCGTTACTGATAAAGATTATGCACACACCAAAAAAGGTTTCAGCGTGGAACGGATGGCATTCTTCGCCACTGCTGTAACCACCGTCATTTCCGCTTTCTTTGGTGCCGTCCCAGGCTCTTTTTTCGGTAATGGATTTGAAGTCTTCCTGGCGGAGAACGTCATCCGGCTTGCAGAAAAAACAACCATGCAATACTCAATTATTGGTCACCTGCACATCATGCTGGCACTTATCGCCATTATGCTCACACTTATCATCGGGCGCTGGCTGAACTTCAAAGGCATTCTTCATAAGATCGCCATGCCACTGATGATCCTTGGAACCATTGTTCTCAACCTGGGTGTATGGGGTGTGGCTACTCCTCTGGAACCTGTTGCCCATATGGTCATCTATGTGGGAGCAACACCTTCCATGCTGGCAGCTTTGTTTTTACTCATCTGGAGTTGGGGGAAACTCATTCGGGATGGGACGGCTCATTTGCAGAAACCGACCTTCGGGCAGAAACTCAGTGCCCTGGTACGCGACCCGCTCAAGTTCGGTCCCACCTGGCAAATGCTGTTCATGAATTTCACCACCAGCGGCATTGGCATCTTTATGGCCATCCGCCTGGAAGAGATCTTCCGAATCTGGCCTGCGCGCGAAGAACGCATTGAGCTGACAGGTCACTGGCACGCATTATCAGCCATTGTAGCTACCATAATCTTGATGTACTTTGGAGACATGATCGGACTCAAAGGTAAAGTTCGTCAGATATATGGCTGGCTCATCATATTCTTTTCCGATCTCGCCCTGGCTTCCGTCACCATATTCGAGATGAAACGGCTCTTTATTACGGAAGCAGTCCAACAGCCATTGGTTAACTACCTTATGTATGGTATTGATATCGGGCTTGGCTTGTTGCTGGTTCTGCTCGCGGTAGTGATGGTCTGGCGATTGAGCGACTTATTCAAGAACAAAGGGCGCTGGACTGAGGAAGTGGACCAGGAATTGTCTCAGGAGGTGAACTCATGAAGCGCAAGATACTTTCTTTTGTTCTATTGTCCATCATGATAGTTTCCTGTGCTTCAGTCGATCTGAATGCACCCATGCCCGATTTCGAAACTGGCGTGGACCCCGACTCCTGGGTTCAGATCCCGGCTGGTGAATTCTTCTTTGGACAGCATGAAAAAGTTCAAAAAACAGACGCATATGAGATCATGGTCACAGATGTAACCACCGCACAATATGCTGCTTTCCTGAACGAAGCACTGAATACGGGTTATGTCAAAGTCGAAGGAGATCAAGTAGTAGGTTTTTATCCGGGTGACAAGTTCCACGAAGTCAAGCATGAAATAAGAATTGATGCAGGTGACTGGCTATTCATCCCATTGAATGATCCATCCCAGCGCATCAAGTATGATGGAAAAACATTTACTGCTCAATCAGGTTATGAAAATCACCCGATGACCATGGTTACCTGGTTTGGTGCCTGGGGTTATTGTGACTTTTATGGATATCGTCTTCCAACCGAGATCGAATGGGAAAAAGCTGCGCGGGGAACAGATGCGCGCCCACTCCCGTGGGGTGATGATACCTTGCGCGAAAATGCCAATTTTTATGCCAGTCGCGATCCCTACGAGGATATGAGCAGCTTTGGTTCGCGCACGACTCCGGTAGGCTTTTACAATGGCAAAAAATATGGAGATTACCAGACACTCGATTCAGCCTCGCCTTATGGTTTGTATGACATGGCTGGCAACGTCTGGCAATGGACAGGGGATGTATACGAAGGAATGCACTACCGCTTCATGCACGGTGG
>JBDRQK010000048.1:0-5955 GCA_043826315.1 Chloroflexota bacterium | reverse complement strand
TTCCAAGGCATCTATCTTGTTCTGGTAACCCCGGCAGTTTACTACCGGCTTTCAGGGATCCAGCTCTTTAAGTGACCCATTATGCTGAGAGAATTAAATATCCTTAACTTTGCAATCATCGACCAGCTTGAATTAACTTTTGAGAGTGGGTTGTTGGTTTTTACGGGGGAGACGGGGGCAGGTAAATCCATCATCATGGATGCGGTGGAAATGCTGCTGGGTGGAAAAGTAGATGCGACCATCATCCGGGCAGAAGCAGACCTAACACGTGTTGAAGCCACATTTAACCTGGAAGGGATCCATCGTTTGGCAAGCCATGAACTACTTAAACGCGAAGATCTGCTGGATGACGAGAACTTTGTGACCATCAGCCGTGAGGTTCGTCGCGAGGGACGCAGCGTAGCTCGCATCAACGGACGCACTGTCAGTCAGTCCCTGCTGCGTGAACTGGGCAGCCTTTTGGTGGACATTCATGGTCAATCTGAGCATCTTTCCCTGCTGGATACACGCTCACACCTGGAATTGCTGGATCGCTTTGCCAAATTGGATTCAACCCTGGCTGCCTACCGCCTTAACCATCAAAAGATCGGGGTAATCCGCCGAGAATTAAAGGAAGTGCAAGCTGCTCAACAGGATGCCGAGCGTCGCACGGAATTGCTGACCTACCAGGTGGAAGAGATCGAAGCAGCACGATTACATCCCGGTGAAGAGGATGAATTGCGCAATGAGCGGGACCGGTTGGCGAATGCTGAAAGCCTGACCACCCTGGCACAGCAATCTCTTACACTATTGGATGAAGGAACACCCGAAGCACCGGCAGCCACAGATCTGCTCGGGCAAGTATCCCAGGCATTAATTAATCTCAGCCGGATCGATTCCAGTCAACAATACCTGTCTGACCAGGCTGCCGGACTTGAAGAAAATCTATCCGATATGGCGCACAGCCTGCGCAATTACCTGGAAGGCATTGAGTTCAACCCCAAACGGCTGGAAACCGCTGAGGAACGTCTCAATCTTATTCAAAATCTTAAGAGAAAATACGGGGGATCCATCGAAGCAGTCCTGGCATATGCAATTGAGGCTCGGGAAAATTTGGATGGCATATCGCATGCCAGTGAACGGATAGCCAGCCTGCAGAATACAGAGGGCGAGCTGCTTGAAGAACTGGCGGGACAAGCATTGGAACTATCCAACATGCGCAAAAAAGTTGCTGACGATCTGAGCAAACGAATTGAATCCGAATTGGAAGACCTTCTTATGACCAGCGCACAATTTAAAGTCGATTTCCAGACCCATCCAGACATTCATGGTTTACCCATGCCAGATGGCTCACACCTGTCGTTCGACTCAAACGGCATGGACCAGGTGGAATTCCTGGTGGCACCCAACCCTGGTGAAGGACTTAAACCATTGGTGAAAGTAGCATCGGGAGGAGAAACCTCGCGCCTGATGCTGGCTTTAAAGAATGTGCTGGCCAGTGCTGACCAAGTACCCACCCTGATCTTCGACGAGATCGACCAGGGGATTGGTGGACGGGTAGGGACGGTGGTCGGGCAAAAGTTATGGCAGCTGGCTCACCACCACCAGGTAATGGTGATCACTCATTTGCCACAATTGGCTGCTTTTAGCGACCAGCACTGGCAGGTGCACAAACTGCTTGAAAATGAACGCACCATGACACGAGTTACTTTGCTGGAGGGAGAAAGCCGAACCTTGGAGCTGGCCAGTATGCTGGGGGAGGTCACTGAAGGAACAGTGCGTTCTGCGCATGATATCCTGCAACTGGCCCAGACTGTCAGAAAGTGAAAAATTAGTAATATTCCCATTTTTTAATGAAACTATCACCTATATTTGGGGTTTTATTAGTGGAAGCATCTGCCGTCGAAAAATAACCTTTTATGGAGAAATTAAAATGACACTTTCTGCTCCAAAAAATATCACCTTCTGGGTAGCTTTCGTTCTGGGTGTGCTCGGCTTTCTTGGGACCCTTGTAACCATTCCCCTGGTCAGCGCAAACGCTTTCTGGTTCGTATTCCTTGGTTTTGTTATACTTGCATTAGGTTGTTTCCTCAAAGACTTATAGAGTTCTTTATTGTTTAACCAATATCTTCGACGGCAAGAATTTTGAACACCCCATTCCAGCTTTGTTTGGGGTGTTCTTTTCCAAAAAACTTTAGCATTCTATCCAGATTTCTGTCCATGCCATACTGAGATCATCGTCCAAATTATGGAGGTGTCCCCTTGAAGCAAGATCGTTTCCTGATCGGTATTTTGATCTTTATTGTTTTACTGGTGGTAATTGCCCTGGGGTTATTCTATACACGCCAGGATGCTCAAACCTATGGTCCAGAAGACAGCCCGGCAGGCGTGGTACGCAACTACGCCATCGCAGTCCAGAATATGGATTTCGAGCGCGCTTATACATACCTGGCAGAGATGGATGCCAAACCCAGTTACGAAAACTTCCGCAAAGCTTTCCTGAACCGCGAGCTGGATACTTCGAACGCAGCCATACAGATCGGCTCCACCCGCAATATCAGCGACAGTGAGGCAGTGGTGGATGTGACCCTTGTTTATACATCCAGTGATCCATTTTCCCGCTCATGGTCAGACCCTCAAAACGCCAACCTGATAAAAAAGAATGGTTCCTGGAAGCTGACTTACATGCCTTATCCCTACTGGGGCTGGGATTGGTACACACCAACACCCATACCGGTTAAATTACCATAGGGTGTTCAGCGTTTATGACCTGGAGGTAGCGCCATGCGTACTGTTCGCCGATTATATTTTTATACCGTTTCGCTGGTCAGCCTGGAAGTTGTGTTATGGGGCTTGATCGGTCTGGTTCGTTCTGCCATCACTCCAGACCTGGTGGGTGGAGGACCTACCCGCCTGGCGCAGGCTCTCTCACTCATCCTGGTGGGGGTACCCGTTTTTTGGATCCACTGGAACATAGCTCAACGTAACGCCCGTGAGGATTCGGAAGAAAACAGTTCGGGTGTACGGGCTTTCTTTCTATATGCCACCCTGCTTGCAATCCTTGTCCCAATCATTCAGAACCTGCTTGGGCTCGTAAATCATATCGCTGTGCGTGTATTTAATCTCCCGAGCAATTTGACCATGTTCAGTCCAGACCAGGTCTGGACAGATAACCTGGTGGCGATCTTGATGAATGGATTGTTAGCGATATATTTTATTCGGGTAGTGCGCCAGGATTGGGAAAGAGTAACTTCCAGCGAATCTCTCAGCAATCAACGCCGACTTTATCGTTTCATCTGGGTGGTGTATGGACTGGTCATGCTGGTGGCAGGTGTGCAACAGATGCTGCGCTTCATTCTCACGGTGCCATCCAATACTTTATATGGTTTAAACACCAGGGTGGCATTTTCGAACAGTCTGTCACTGTTATTCGTGGGAACTCCGCTCTTTTATTTTGCCTGGCAAACTGCTCAAAATGCCCTGAAGGAATCCCGTGAACGCGAATCACTCTTGCGTTTGGGTTTGCTTTACATACTTTCACTATCTGGAGTTATTACAGTCCTATCAACAGGAGGGGTCATCGCAGATAATCTTTTGCGGATTGTATTTGGAGAGCGACCTGGTTTTCCTGAATTCATAAGCGCCATAAGCATCCCATTTTCCCTGGGAGTTCCGCTGGCAGGAGTCTGGGCGTATTTTGGTCGCTGGTTAAGTTTTTCCATGACCGAAGTACCCGATGCACCCCGGCGAGCCGGGTTGCGGCGATTCTATTTTTATATTCTTTCTGCAATCGGATTAGTGGCAACCTTTATTGGTTTGAGCCTATTGCTGTCCTTTGTGATCGACAACATGGTTGGCGGAACATTATGGGTCACCGGATTGCGTTCACAACTGGCATCCGCCCTGGCTGTTATGCTGGTCAGCTTCCCTTTGTGGTGGCTGACATGGCGTCCAATGCAATCTGATGCACTGCAGGCTGGAGACAGCGGTGACCATGCCCGTCGCTCTTTGATGCGCAGGGTCTATCTATACCTGGTGTTGTTCATCAGTGTCATCGGAGGCATGGTGGTTACTGGAAGTATGTTATTCCTGCTTCTACGCAGCCTGTTGGGAGATACGCCACCTAACTTATTAAGAGATGTGTTAAATTATTTACAATTGCTAATCCTGTTTGTGCTATTTGGTTTTTATCATGGTCAAAAGTTACGCCGGGATGGACAAATAGCAGCCAAAGCCCTGAATCAAAAATATGCTGCCTTCCCTGTACTGCTACTTGATCCCGGTGAATCGCCCCTGGTGAAGGAGATGCAAACCGCCTTTGAAAAACAACTTCCCGAATTACCGGTGCTCGTTCATACGGCCGGGCAATCTCTTTCAACGGAGCAACTGTCCAAGATCAAAGCCGTGGTGCTGCCAAGTGAACTGGCATTACAACCTTCCAAAGAGCTGGTTGATTGGTTACAAGGGTTTGAAGGAACCAAGCTGGTATTACCAAACCAATTATCCGGTTGGGAATGGATCGGTGTGAGCAGGCGTTCTTCACAGGAAATGGATCGATTGACTGTGAATATTGTGCGCAAGTTAGCTGAAGGACAGGATATCCGCAACCAGGCTTCCATATCGGGTTGGTTGATCGCCTTTTATATCCTATTGGGATTGATCGTTACGCCAATCCTGATCTCAATTTTGTCATCGGCTATCTTCAGGTTCTAGTTGATCTTGCGCATATGCCTGGCAGAGCGGTTTAAGGAAATATTCATTTAAAATAAAGGCAATAACCTTGACAAATTTTTCAAGTAGCCTATAATTTCGCTCAATATGTACGCAAACATCCATTTCTGGAGATCCTCCTGCACTCAACACAAATATTGCGAATCGTGTCATTTGTTTTTTTAGAGAGCCTTTACAGGCTCTCTTTTTTTATCAGGAATTGACAAACATCTTCTATCCATTATGAAAAAACTTTAAAGCCATGCTTAAACTACCCGGATTAATTGATCCTCACATTCACCTGCGTGACCCCGGTCAGACCCACAAGGAGGACTGGGATAGCGGTACCGCTTCCGCCCTGGCTGGAGGTGTCACGATGGTATTGGCCATGCCGAATACCAAACCTCCCATTTTTGACACAACCACGTTCAACCTGGCTTTGAGTGCTGCCAATTCCAAGGCGCGCTGCGATTATGCCCAATTCCTGGGAGCAGGCCCCGGCAACTCGGATTGGGAGCTGCAAGCAGACCTACCAAAACGCTCAGCCGGATTGAAGATGTATCTCGACAGTACCTTCGGTGAATTGCGCCTTGATGACATGAGCTTATGGAGATCCCATTTTGATGCCTGGCCCATGTCCCTGCCCATTGTGGCACATTCCGAAAGCCGCAGCATGGCGGCTGTCATCCTGTTTGCAGCCATCCACAATCGCCCGGTGCACATTGCCCACATCTCTTTAAGAGAAGAAGTGCTTCTCATTAAAGCAGCCAAAGAAAGCGGAATTAAAGTGACTTGCGAGGTGGCACCACATCATCTCTTTTTGACAAAGGAAGATATACCATCCATCCACCAGGGAAATCCTGGCCGCAGTGAAGTTCGACCAAGACTTGCCACAAAAGAAGATGTGGAAGCCCTGTGGGAAAACCTGGAGGTCATTGATTGCTTTGCCACAGATCACGCCCCCCATACCCTGGCTGAGAAGGATGGTGACAAGAGTCCGCCCGGGTTCCCCGGCCTGGAGACAATGCTCCCATTGCTGCTGACAGCTGTGAACGATGGACGGTTGAGCATCGCAGATATTATTCAAAAATCCGTGATCAATCCCCGCAGAATTTTCAATCTTCCCGAACAGACCGAAACCTGGCTGGAGGTGGACGAGCAAGCCAGCTATGAGATCCGTGCCAACAATATGTACTCACGCTGCGGATGGACACCTTTTGAGGGCTGGCGGGTTAAAGGACGCTTGAACAAAGTGGTGCTGCGCGG
>JBDRQK010000047.1:0-3229 GCA_043826315.1 Chloroflexota bacterium | reverse complement strand
AACCCTTGTACGGCCTCAATGCTGGCCATGGCTGCCAGGACGATAACTGCCAGGTAGACACCCGATAACTGCCCGGAATTTACCAGGAGAATACCCATAACCAATACCAGCCAGGTTCCCAGACCGGTCAGGAGTTGATTTGATGCGCTTTGCATTGCGCTGATACCTGCCATCCTGTGTTGGGCTTTCTGTAAAACTGACTGCCTGTTTTGAATGCGCTCGAGATGAGCTGGTAATCCGTCATAAACCAGCAGGTCAGGCAACCCCTGCAGTGTATCCACCAGGTCAGCTTGCAGGTTGGCTTTGGCTTCCACCAAAGCCTGTCCGGGTTCCCGTCCAAGTGCCAGGCTTATCCAGGTCAGACCCACTCCCACCAGCAGGAGTGTGACCAGTAATATGGAAGACAGGCGCACATCGAAACCGGCCATGAACAACCCGCTGCCTATCACCACCACCAGCGCCACAAGGGGTGGAGCCAGCACACGTACATAAAAATTTTCGAGAGTTTCAATATCTGCCAAAAATCGGCTGAGCAGATCTCCCGAGCGTTTGCCACCCAGGCCAGCAGGTGCCAACGGTTCGAGAGCATCATAAAACCAGATGCGCAGGCGTCCCAGCAGGCGGAAGGTGGTTTCATGGGAACTGAGACGCTCAAGATAGCGGAAAATCCCACGTGACAAACCAAAGAAACGCACACCAACGATGGCAACTTGCAGCTCGGCAATGGATGGGTGCAGGGCTGCGGATGAGATCAGGTAGGCGGAAGTGGCCAGCAGGGCGATACTGGAGGCGATGGTCAATGATCCCAGTCCGACAGATAGCACCAGCCAGCGCCAGGCTGGCAGCACAAAACCCAATAAACGCTGCAAAGTTTTCATGTCAGCACTCCGGCTTTCACCAGGTGGGCATAGACTCCACTGGATTTCATCAGGCTGGTATGGGTTCCGGTTTCAACCACTTGTCCGCAATCAAGCACAATAATATTGCTGGCTTGTTGGACGGTATTGAGACGATGGGCGACCAGCAGGGTGGTGCGCCCATGCACCAGATCGAGCATACAATCCAGCAGACCTCTCTCCTGCAACGGGTCGAGGCTGGAGGTGGGTTCATCCAGGATCAGTAAAGGTGCATCCCGCAGATAAGCACGCGCCAAAGCCAGGCGTTGAGCCTGGCCTCCGCTCAGGCGTGTGCCGCGTTCACCGATCGGTGTGGACAAGCCCATTGGCAGGGTCTGGATAAAATCCAGAAGGTCGGCTTTCTGGCAGGCTGTTTCCAGCTCAATTGTCGATGCCCCGGGTTTTGCCAGGAGCAGGTTTTCAGCCAGGCTGGCATTGAACAGGCTGGGTAGTTGTGGCACCCAACTGAGATGTTGGCGCCATTCAGCCTGGGGAATGGTCCCCATAAGCTGACCGTCCACCCGTATAATGCCTTGGTCCGGTTCAATGAAACGTAACAGCATAGCAGCCAGCGTACTTTTCCCTCCGCCGCTCGAGCCGACCAGGGCGGTCACCTGCCCAGTGGGGATCTCAAAGGAAACATCACTTATTGCTGGTAGATTTCGGGCAGTATAGGTATACCCAACATGCTCAAATTGGATACCAGGCAGATCTTTTAATGGAATGTCATTAACAGGTAAGTTCCGAGCCGTTAAATTGCTGGTTTGAGGCAATGGCGTATCCAATATTTCAAAGATGCGCCGGGCTGCACTGGTGCCAGACATACCGGAATGAAAGCGTAATCCCAACAGGCGCAGCGGCAGGTAAAATTCAGGAGCCAGAACCAGGATGAAAAGCGCCTGCTGAAAACCCATACGCGCATATAGAAGCCGTAACCCGATCTCAACTGCCACGATGGCTGTGCTCAATGTGGAGAGCAGCTCCAGGGTCAATGCCGAGAGGAATGCAATACGCAGCACACGCAAGGTTACATCCCGGTAGTTGTCACTGGCTTCTTGAATCCTCTCTGACTGGTGCAGGGATTGCCCCAGGAGTTTGAGCGTGGTTAAACCCTGGATGACATCCAGCAGATAGGCAGAAAGCTGGCTGAGGGAGTGCCACTGCTTTTGGGTTGTGATTTCGGCAGCTTTACCGATCAACCACATAAAAAGAGGTATGAGCGGTGCTGTTAAAAGGAAGACCAACCCGGTCAACGGGTCAAGCGGAAAGATCAACAACAGAATGGTTAGCGGGATGAAGGCTGCCAGAGCCAGTTGTGGCAGATACTGACTAAAATAGGCATCCAGGGCTTCAACGCCTTCCATGGCAGTGGCAGTTAGTTCACCGGTTTTTTGGTTCTGGGTGTAGGCTGGGTTCAAGGCTGCCAGATGTTGCACCAGCCGTGTGCGCACATCAGACTTAATACGCGGGGCCAGGCTGCTGGCAAAGCGCTCGCTACCCCAGGTAGTCAAAGCCCGTAGGAAGATCACCACCAGCATGATCTTGAGTAAACCCGACACATCCGACAGTCTCAGCCCACCTAGAAAGACCCCGTCAATACTCCGTGAGAGCAGCCATGCTTGCAGAATGGCAGCCAATCCACCCAGCCAGCCGAACAGGAGAGTCAATATCATGGCAAGGCGGTTGGATCTTGCCAGTTGCAGAAGACGTTTAAACATGTGGTTATTATAGCCTTTGCCTGACAGGTTCCTTTGGTACAAATTTCCCAATTTCCCATTCTTCATTGAAATTCATGACGATTGTCAGGTTAGAGAGGTGCCCAAAATTGATAGTGAAATTAAGCGCTTTAAAATTTCTTATGTTATACTTTGCGGCTGGAACATGTAAATTTCTCCTGCAAGGAGGCAATATGCTTCTTGAATACTCTGCCATAGCTTTATTCATCATTGTTGCCACGGCGATCGGTTTTATTGCCATTGGGCTGGGGACCTTCTTTGGTCCGAAAAGATCATCAAGCATCAAAGCCATGCCTTACGAATCAGGTATGGATCCGATCGGACCCGGAACACGCCGCCTGCCGGTGCGTTTTTACCTGGTCGCAGTCCTATTCATATTGTTTGACATTGAAGTTATCTTCTTCCTGCCCTGGGCGATCGTTTTTCGCCAGTTGGGTTGGTTTGGCCTGATCGAGATGTTCGTTTTTATCCTCATCTTACTGGTAGGTTACTTTTACGCGTGGAAAAAAGGAGCCCTGGAATGGGAGTAGAACAAAAACTTGCCAATATGGGAGCAGTTACCACGACCCTGGAAACTGTGGTGAACTGGTCGCGTAC
>JBDRQK010000046.1:0-25193 GCA_043826315.1 Chloroflexota bacterium | reverse complement strand
TGGTGGATGGTGAGCAGCGAGGGTAAGGCTGATTGCTGGTTGTTCGATGAAGCTTTAACGATCAGCGGGGATAAATCGAGCGTGGCCAAGGTTGCCTCTCCCCCAACACCCACACCTGTTCCGCCACCCTTCTGGGGAGGCACTTGGACCCATTGGATGCGGGGTGGTTTTGATGGAGCAGCGGACAGCACAGGAAAGATAACTTTTGTCCAAACGGGAAATTACCTTACAGCCACATTCGATATGTATGGATTTACATTTAAACTCACTGGAACGGTAAGTGAAGATGGCATGACGATGAATGGAAATTTGTCAAGACCAGTGGATGGTGCCAATTGGATTGTAGTTATGAAGAGGAACCCAAGTAATCTGAACCAGTTCAGGGGTAGTTGGGCTTGGACATTAAATACTCAGTTTGATGGTGATTGGTGCGGAGCTATTAACAGTGCCGGGAAACCCAGCCCGTGCAAGACCCATTAAGGTAAACCAATAACCTGATCTGAATATTACAATTGTTCATAAATTTTACATAATAGGAGGCTGCTCAAATTGGCAGTCTCCTATTTTGGTTTAATCCCCCAGACTTAATTGGTATCCATGTGCCTTTAACCAGGCTCTTCTTTTCTTATAATCCGGCATGTATTCTTGGACTTTCTTCCAAAATAAGGATGAATGGTTTTGTATGTGGAGATGTACCAATTCATGGAGGACGACATAATCAATGATCTCCAGCGGAGCCATCACAAGACGCCAGGTGAAGCTCAGTGTACCCTTGGAACTGCAGGATCCCCAGCGAGTGCGGGCAGAACTGAGCCTTATCTTTGAATAGGAAAAATTGTACTTCTGGGCAAAAAATTTTACACGGCTGGTAAATATCTGGCGTGCCTGTTCTTGATACCATTTTATGAAAATGCCTCCAGCCTGGGGTTGATCTATCTTTCTTAAACGAAAACATGTGTCGAATGTCAGTGATCTGGATGCATTTTCTACAATCTCGAGAGGAATTTTTTTTCCCAAAAAGAGAAAAACCTCCCCGTTTATGAATGCATGGGTTGGTGTTTTCCTGGAGGCAGCTTTAGCCTGTTGAGCCTGGATCCAATCGGTTTTAGAAAGGACAAATTCCTGGATGCGGGTTTTGCTTATTCGCAGGGGAGCTCGAACCACCAGTTTCCCATCACCCTGGATGATGATGGCGATGGATTTTCTCCGTGAGTGAATGATCTGGTCGATTTTTATTTGCATGGATGGATTATACTTAATATGCAAAGAAGCAACACGGTTGGTATGAAAGTGGGTAAGTATTATCAAGCAAGAATTTTCTGAACCAGACGATGCAACTGGGTTTTCCGTGGGATGTGGAATGATTTGCCATGGTCAGGCTGTGTGCAAACCTGCTCTGATCGTGGTGTAGCTTTCGAAGTTATTGGTTTGTCAACTGAAGCCAGTGATAAATCTTTTTCGGGTAATGCAGTTACAGCATGCCAAATCTCCACCCGGCTGCGGATCTGCATATCTTCTACCATGAGCTGAACACTTTTGACCATGATCATCACGTTACAAATCCATTTTCATACCCAGGTGGAATTGAAGACCGAAAATTACGAGTTACCTTGATTGAAACAACCCAATCGTAGAATAATCGGTCATTAATGAATTCGTTAATATTTAAAAAGCACAGGTTATGATGAATTGCAGCTAGCCATCATGGAGAAAAGCAATATCCGGGATTAGAAATATTGATGGAGGTTGGTCACAAATGGGGAAAATAGACATCGTGAATGTATAATACTTAAATAAACATGAATAACGATAAAAGGCTGATAAGGATGATCGGGAATAATAAGATCATAAACTCAATAAGACGAACCCTTCAAAGAGCAAGGAATTATGATAGCGTGCATGAATTACAGGTAACCTTGCTCAATGCTCAATTGTTCGTGGCTTCAATTGTCTCTATTTTCTTATTTTTCTTTGCTTTGATCCCGGTTTTACAGAAACAGATCGTTGTCCTTGCACTCATTTACACCATTATCTATATCTGGTTATTGGTGATCACAATCTTCAGACAGTTGCCTTATTGGTTCAGATCTTTAAGCTGGTTGTTTTTTCTATTTGTGTATGGGGTCATTAATCTTATTATTAGTGGTCTGAATGTCGATGCCGGTTTGTTTTTACTGACATTTGTCATAATGACATCCCTGTTGTTTGATTTTCAATTTGCGCTGGTAAGTTTTATATTAAGCCTTCTGGCAATAATTATTGTTGGTATGAACGTTATCAACGGAAATTTCGCTTTTCCTTTAAATTTGCCGCAATCCGATCCACTCCTTTGGATCATTGGGTGCCTCATTTTCATGCTCCTGGGGGTTTTGTCTTATATTTCAATATCCACGATCATGCGCGGCCTGGTTGAAAAAATTAATAGAGTCACAACATTGGCAGACAATCTCTCCTTTGCAAATGACAAAATATCCGAAAGTGAGATTCGATTCAGGTCATTGATCGAAAATTCGACTGACTTGGTGGCCATCCTGCGAACGGATGGCGAGATCGGATATACCAGCCCTTCAGTTTTCAGGCTCCTGGGTTATCAACCGGAAGAGATCATTGGAAAAAATGTATTAAGTTACCTTCATTTTGAGGATCAGGCTCTCGTAATATCTGCGTTAACTCCTGGTGTACCAGAAGAACAAATAGGGTCTTTTCTTGAAGTGCGATTACATCACAAAGATGGTGACTGGCGCTGGTTTGAAGCCAATGGTTTTGAATTTAAAAACACTCCGGAAATAAATGGAACAGTTGTAAATTGTCGGGAAATAACTGACAGAAAGAAAATTGAAGCTTTACTGCAGACTTCATTGGATAACATGGAACATCAAGTCATTGAAAGAACCGATGATTTATTACGAACCAGTGCGCGCTTAAAAGAATTGGTCCTGCATAGCCCGGCAGTGATTTACACGACTTCTTTGGAAGGCGGCTGGAAGACGCTCCAAGTTAGTGATAATGTGGAAAATTTACTTGGATATACTGCGAGTCAGATCCTGGAGGAAGATGGATTTTGGGAACAACACATTCACCTGGAAGATAAATCATGGGTACAGGTGGATAAAAGGAAAATCGAAGAGGAGAAAAGGATCACATGCAATTATCGGATGCTTCACAAGGATGGGAAGTATCGTTGGATCCGTGATGATATGCAGCTTGTTCTTCATAAAGAAGGTCGCCAGATAAATTTAGTCGGATCGTGGGTTGATGTTACGAAACAAATCGAGGCTGAAAGAGCCAGGTCATCGACCCAGGATAGGTATCTTGGTTTGTACGAATCCATGATGGATGCCTTTGTGCGTGTTGATATGAACGGAAAGATCATAGAGTTTAACCAATCTTATGTGGATATGTTGGGATATTTACCCGAAGAACTTCTACAATTGACTTATATTGATCTGACTCCACCGAAATGGCATGCCATGGAAGCCGAAATTGTTAATCATCAAATTATTCCTTTGGGTTTTTCAGATGTCTATGAAAAGGAATATATTCGTAAGGATGGCACAATTTTCTCGGTTAACCTGCGAACAAGCCTGACGCGGACTGAAGACGGAAATCCGGAAAGTATGTGGGCGATCGTACGTGATATTACCCAACGAAAAAATGATGAAATTGCTTTAAAATCCGCCAAGCAGGAACTTGAAAAACACGTTAAAGAACGTACCCGTGAGCTTGTTGAGAGCCAGGAGCGTCTGCGTATTCTTACGGGTGAGATCATCACAACACAGGAAGAGGAGCGCCGTTCGGTATCGCGTGAACTTCATGATGAAGTGGGGCAGGTATTTGTTACCTTGAAATATAGCCTGGATACCGCCCTGGCGCAGGTACCTGAAGATCTCCAGGAACTCAAAGGTCGGCTGGAATCTGCCATGCAAATTACTGATGCCAGTATGCAATTGATGCGTGACCTCTCGCACCGACTGCGGCCTTCCATACTGGAGGTGGGTGGTATCCATATCAGCTTGGAGGATCTGTGCCAGGATGTTTCAGGGAAAACTAATCTGAAAATAGATTACCAGGGTGAGGAGATCCCGGGTTTACCGAATGAGATCGCTATTAGTCTGTACCGGGTGGTCCAGGAATCGCTTACCAATGTATTAAAATATGCCAATGCTGATATAGTCCGGGTAAAGCTAAAATATCTCAAGGGAAGAATTCAGTTAAGCATACACGACAATGGTTGTGGCATGAAAGATATGAATTCGAGAGGGTCGGGGTTGCTCGGGTTACAGGAGAGAATGAACTTGTTAGGTGGGGAATTAAAGATCGAATCATCATCCGGGCAAGGTGTTCGTTTAATTGCAAATGTTCCCTGGAATAACGAGGTGGTTGAAAAGATATAATTATTAACCCTTATGGACACGATATAAATGAAATTTATTATTCGGTCCCAGTTCTTAAGAAGGAATAGGTAGATTGAAAGGTGGATGGAGATAGTTAAGTCTGCCCACCTGGAAAACAGATCATGCAGACGGGGCATAATCCAGAAAGTTTATAAGAGGAGAAATAAATGGATAACGCAGTTCGCGTGGCAATTTTGGATGATCATCAAAGCATACTTGATGGATTTCAGTACCGTTTGATGCAAACCAAGGAAATTAAGGTTGTGGCTAGTGCATCCTACGGGGAAGACCTGATACCAATGTTGCAAAAGAACCAGGTGGATGTTCTTTTGCTGGATCTCAGTGTTCCCACCTCTGTTGAGAATGGAAACCAGTTTCCCATGATATTTGCGCTGAAGACGTTACAGAATGAATTTCCTTCAGTAAAGGTCATCATCATCTCCAACTTTAAAGAGAAAGCCCTGGTAAAAAGCGCTATCGATCGAGGCGTACGAGGCTATATTTACAAAGATGATCATGCCTCCATTCAACAATTGTCACGCATTGTGTTGATCGTATCAGCAGGGGGAAATTATTTTAGTGCGGGGGTTTATTCAGAAATGGCACAAGAAAGTTCAAAGATAAATCTCACCCCACGTCAGAAGGAAGTACTGGAAGTAGCGTCAGCCTTCCCAGATGATTCAACGGATGAATTGGCAGGGCGAATGAATATTTCCGGCTCGACCTTGCGCAATATCCTCTCGACTTCTTATGCACGCCTGGGAGTACACAATCGCAATTCTGCCATCGATAAGATTCGCCAGATGGGAATTGTCCCAATGATAAAACAGCCACCCAGTGTGGAATAACAATTTTATTTATTTTCTTTTCGGGAAAAAATACCAATCATTTTCCTATCTCAATTAAGTACACATGATAAAATCTCAAATACAATGCTATTAACTTATCAGGTGGATAAGCAAATTGGATCACTGGAACAAGGAGATTTATGATAACCAATCGCGTTGAAAGAACTCAACTTGCCCTTCAATTATCAAATTTGGATGCCCTGGTTCTTAACCCTGGTCCCAGCCTGGTGTACACCTCAGGACTACACTTTCACTTGATGGAAAGACCGGTTGTGATCATCTTTACAAAAAACCAACAACCGGTCATCATATTACCTGAGTTGGAGCAACAGAAGCTGGTCGATCTTCCATATATCATCCAGGGATTTCCTTATGGTGAGAATCCGAATGAGTGGCAACAAGCCTTTAATAATGCGATCAGCCAGTTGGGATTGAACGATAAGCATATTGGTATGGAACCACGCAGCCTGCGCATGTTGGAGTATGGATATCTGCAAGCGGCAGCCCCCGGGGCAAAATTCATGGATGCAGGTGATGTGATAAGTTCCATGCGCCTGGTGAAGGATGCCGAAGAAGTGAATGCCATGCGTAGTGCTGTGCACATTGCCCAAATCGCACTGCAAAAGACTTTGCCATTGATCAAAATTGGGATGACCGAGAAAGAGATTGCAAGCGAATTAACCCTGCAGCTTCTGCGAAGTGGTTCTGAACCAGAATTGGCTTTCTCTCCAATCGTATCAGGGGGGCTTAATGGTGCCAATCCGCATGCCACTCCGGGATTCCGCCAACTCCAGGCTGGAGACCTACTGGTGATCGATTGGGGCGCAGTTGTGGATGGCTATGTCTCGGATCTGACTCGCACTTTCGCCATTGGCTCTGTGGATCTTGAGGATCAGAAGATCCATCAGATCACTCAAGAGGCAAATGCTGCTGGACGTGCGGCTGGAAAACCGGGTGAGCCGTGCGCCAATGTGGATAATGCGGCGCGAGCTGTTATCGAACAAGCCGGATACGGAGAATGTTTCACTCACCGCACAGGACACGGAATCGGCCTGGAAGGTCACGAAGAACCTTATATGAGAGGCGACAATATGCAGATAATGCAACCCGGCATGACTTATACTGTTGAACCGGGTATTTACCTGCCCGGGCGTAATGGTGTGCGGATCGAAGACGATATGGTTATTACAGAGACAGGCTCCGAAAGCCTGAGTGATCTGCCGCGTGAGTTGATTGTGATCGGGTTGTAACTTTTAGAAATCAGATTCGTAACAAGAAAACTGACCCGGATCCTTAGAAATTGATTTGGAATAATGGTAGTGATAATTTTGCAAAAAGGTGATTAAGTTGACCTATTGCCAGTATGTTAATACCCACCCCGAAGATGAATATAACCGGATCTATCACGACACGGAATATGGTTTTCCGTTGGACGATGATGCTCTTTTGTTTGAACGACTAATCCTTGAGATCAACCAGGCCGGGTTGTCCTGGATCACAATCCTTAAGAAAAAAGATAACTTCAGATTGGCTTATCAAGGTTTTATTATCGAAAAAGTTGCAGGTTTTAACCAGGTTGAGCGTGAGCGCCTGCTTGCAGATAGCGGTATCATTCGCAATCGGCTGAAAATCAATGCAGCCATAGAAAACGCAAAACAGATCCAATTGCTGCAGAAAGATTACGGTTCTTTCAAAATTTGGCTTGATGCCCATTCGGATTTCACCAAGGATGCCTGGGTAAGATTATTCAAACAGACCTTCAGATTTACCGGCGGTGAGATCGTGGGTGAATTTCTGATGAGTACAGGCTACCTTCCGGGGGCACATGACCCGGACTGTCCGGTCTATCAGCAGATCGTTGCATTAAAACCAGCCTGGATGAAGTGAAAACGTAATCATTATGGATGGATCTGACCCATCTCTTTTTATTGAAGGTATAATTTATTTATTATTCTATTTCCGATAAATTAATCAGCCAATTGTGGGAAAAGATAGTTGAAAATATAGATACTTATCAAAGGAGCAGTAAAAAATCATGGCCCAGATCATACCAACTGCCGAACCATTTTTTTTGCCAGGTGTGGGGGCACATGCCCGCACGGGTTGCCTGTTGATCCATGGTTTTACGGGAACACCCAAAGAGATGCGCTGGATGGGGGAATATTTGAACAGGCAAGGCTTCAGTGCATTGGGTGTACGCCTGAGCGGGCATGCCACGCAACCGGAGGATATGATACGTTCCCGCTATCTGGATTGGACAGCATCCGTGGAAGATGGTTACAATCTTTTAAAAGAAACCGCGGATCGTATATTCCTGATAGGGTTATCCATGGGTGGAATATTGTCTCTTTTAATGTCCACCCGTTTGAAGGTTGCAGGCGTATTTGCGATGTCCACTCCCTATCGCCTGCCGGATGACCCGCGCCTGCGTTTCATCAAACAGCTCAGCACCTTCATCAAATTCATGCCAAAAAATGATAAGACTCCGGATGCGGGTTGGTTTGATAAAGAGTCCTTTCTTGAACATAAATCATATCCAAAGAACCCTGTTCGATCGATCGCTGAACTAAGTTTGCTTATGGCTGAAATGCGCGCGGCATTACCCATTGTGGATGTCCCGGTCTTTTTGGTACATTCAAAAAATGATGATTATGTAATTAAAGATAGCATGCAAAAAATCTACGATGAATTGGGGACAACAGACAAACAAATGTTGTGGGTGGAAGGTAGCGGGCATGTCATCCCTCGCGAACCAGTGCGTGAGCAGGTTTTTAAGGAAGCAGCAGATTTTATCTTTAGGGTTACCAATATTTCATGAATCCCGCGCTCATCCTGGTTAGTATCTCACTGTTTACATGGGGTATTGGTGAGGGAATGTTCTGGTATTTCCAACCAATCTATTTGCACCAATTAGGTGCCAACACCATGACCATCGCAGGCGTATTCAGTGCTTTCGGTGTCGCCATGATGGTTGTTCATATCCCGGCAGGGTATCTATCCGATAAAATTGGACGGCGTCCACTCATATGGGCAGCCTGGTTATTTGGACTGGTGTCGGCCTGGTGCATGGCGTTAGCCGGGAACCTGCAAGTCTTTATTATCGGCATGGTTATTTACGGGTTGACCGCCTTTGTTTCTTCTCCGTTATTTTCATATGTGACTGCCGCCCGGGGAAAACTTACTCCTGTACGTGCCATGACCCTCACTTCGGCTGCGTTCAACACGGGTGCCATAATTGGCCCGGTCACTGGAGGTTGGATCGCAAGTCATTATGGGTTGCGCAGTATCTACTTTGTGATCGCCGTCATATTTATGATCTCATTTATTATTCTGCTATTCTTAAAATCGCAACCGCGTGATGGGCATGATCCCATTCACCCTCCCACAAATCTATTGATAAATAAACGTTATATTGTCATATTGAGCCTGGCATTTACTTCTGTATTTGTAATGTATCTGCCTCAGCCATTGACTCCCAATTTTCTGGAGATGGAGCGTGGTTTAACTTTAGGCCAGGTAGGTCTGATCGGGTCGGTGGGGAGCATTGGTTCCGTCGTGATGAATTTGTTGATGGGGCAGATCTCCCCTCGCCTCGGGTTTATCCTGGCCCAGATCACAGTTGGTTTATTTGCCGTGCTGCTCTGGCGTGGTAACAGCATATATCTGTACGGGTTAAGTTATTTCTTATTGGGGGGGTATCGCGCCGCACGTATGATGATCTTTGCCCAGGTCAGTCATTTCGTCCATCAAGCGCAGATGGGACTCGCTTATGGACTGACAGAAACAGTCAATGCTTTGGCAATCATTCTGGCACCCTTGTTGGCTGGCTGGTTATATACACGTGACCCTGTGAGTGTCTATCTGGCTGCCATTGGTTTGATCGGTATTTCGATCCTGATCAGCCTTCTTTTTACACCCAGAACCGATTCAAACCCCCCGGTTAAGATCGTTCATCGAACTTTGGAAATATGATCAATGTTTGAAATCGTCAAATTTACGCTAGGTCCTGTTCAATCCAATGCTTATTTGGTGGCGGATTCTGATACACATGAAGCCGCTGTGATCGACCCGGGCTGGGATGGACTGGTAATACTGGATGCAGCCAGGGAAAAAGGATGGAGGATCGGGCACTTATGGTATACGCATGCCCATTTTGACCATATCGCTGGTGCAGCAGCCATCGCTGATGCCTTGAATCCGTTGCCAATCGTAGGTCTGCATCCCGCGGATCACGGGTTGTGGAAGGCAGGCGGCGGGGGCAGTTTGTTCGGTTTCAAGATCGACCCGGGTCCGGAACCCGGGATTGACCTAAATCATGGCCAGATACTGCAGCTTGGGTCTTACCAATTGGAAGTACGTTCCACACCGGGGCATACGCCAGGTCATTGCGTTTTTTATTGTGCTCAAGAAAATATACTTTTCAGCGGTGATCTTATCTTTCAGGGTAGCGTTGGGCGTACCGATCTTCCAGGTGGAGATTTTGATACACTGGTCCAAAGCATTCAATCCGAGGTATTTACCTTGCCGGATGCAACCCGTATCTTATCCGGCCACGGGCTTGAAACGAATGTCGGTATTGAAAAAAAATATAATCCATTTGTGAGGCAGGTATGAACAACGGAGGTAAATCATGAAGCGTGCAGTCAGTATAAGCCTGGGAAGTTCTAAACGAGACAAGAGCGTCACGATCCAATTTAAGGGAGAAGATATACTGGTAGAAAGGATTGGTACGGATGGAGATATTGACCGGGCTCACAAAATGTATCTTGACCTGGATGGAAAGGTGGATGCCTTTGGTGTAGGTGGTGTTGACTTGTATCTGCGTTTGGAGGATCGCGAATATCCCTTGCGGGCGGCGTTGAAGCTTGTGGAAGGTGTAAAATCCACTCCGTTGGTGGATGGACGAGGACTCAAACACACCCTGGAAAGGCGTGTGTTTGACCTGGCAAAAAAGGATCTAGGCGGTATTCCTCATTTTAAACAAGCGTTTGTACCCGTGGCAATTGATCGAATAGGATTGGCGCAGGCAGTGGCTGAGGTATCCGATCGGATCGTACTTGGCGACCTGATGGTAGCACTTGGAGTACCCATTCCTGTAATAGGCATTCCGGCCTTTAAGCGCGTAGCACGTATCATGCTGCCGATGGTCAGCTGGTTCCCCATGAGCATGCTCTTTTATGGAAGTGATGGTGCTGAGCAGGAACCTAAATACACGAAATATTTTGAAGAGTCAGATCTATTGGCAGGAGATTTTCTCTTTATGCGTAAGTATATGCCAATGGATATCACGGGAAAGACCATCATTACCAATACCACCACAGATGAAAATATCGAGTTGTTGCGCCAGCGTGGTGCGAAGATGGTTATTACGACCACGCCTCGTTACGAAGGGCGATCTTTTGGAACGAATATGCTGGAAGCGGCATTAACAGCCTTTGCTGGAAAAGGAAGACCTCTAACGGAGATTGAGTTAAATATGTTAATCGATGAGTTGGAGTTGAAGCCGACCGTGTTGAGGATGTAAAATCGAGTATATGGATTTGACATAAGATATGATATGGAAAAAAACTCCTGCATGGTTTTCACAAGCAGGAGTTTTTTTATATTAAAGATAAAAACTGAACAACGGGAAGACTTAATCCTCTGTTTTAGGTTTTTTGGGCATACCCCACAGAAAAATCGCCAGGCCGAATCCAAACCCAAATCCTGCCAAGGATACATCCGTATAAATTGCCGTGGCGATCAGGAATGCAAAGAAACCTGCCACAAATGTTAGCTGGATTTGCCAATTTTTTTCACTTTTCTTATAAGCATCCAGCATAAACCAGCATAAACCTAGACTGAATACGAACATACCGAAGAATTTTGCCACACCAGCTAATGTATAAGTAACAAATTGCGCTATATCCATTTATAACTCCTCCGTAATAAAACGCTAAACAGGTTGAAAACCAATTGATCACTTGGAATAATTATAAGCCATTTATTCATTCTCAAAAAAAATATTTTGGACACAAGATCGTATTCCCAATTTGGATAGATCTCAAATATTGGTGAGATAAAACCAATTTAATAGATCCGAATGTCTTTGTCAGGGACATTCGTAGGATGATAAATACTGGAAGTGGAGATCGGTTATAAAATTGAGAATTAGTTTTTCATGATGAGGGAATAAAGTGATGAGGTTGCGAGTATCCAACCTCATCACTCAAATTTTACCCAGATGAATAGAAAATATATCTGATAATGTGGAAATATCACTTGGCGTAATCGATAGCCCTGGTTTCGCGAATAACGGTCACGCGGATCTGACCGGGGTATTGCATGGTCTCTTCGATCTGCTTGGCGATATCTCGTGCCAGGCGTGCAGAAGCCAGATCGTCGATCTCCTCTGGGCGGACAATGATTCGGACTTCGCGTCCAGCCTGGATGGCATAAGTCTGTGCCACGCCTTTGAAAGAGGCTGCCATCTCTTCAAGCGAGCGGATGCGTTTGATATAGGCTTCTAGGTCTTCTCTTCGGGCGCCAGGTCGGGCACCAGAGATGGCGTCTGCAGATTCCGCAATAATCGCTTCAATGCTTTCCTGTTCGACCTCGTGATGGTGGGAAGCGATGGCATTGACCACCTGGTGATTTACACCATAGCGCTTGGCATACTCTGCGCCCAGACCAGCATGCGTGCCTTCCTGATTGTGGTCCATGGCTTTTCCGAGATCATGCAGGAAACCACCCAGGCGGGATATTTCCACATTAGCGCCTAATTCTGCCGCAAGTATTCCTGAAAGTTTGGCTACTTCAACTGCATGAGATAATTGATTCTGCCCATAGCTGGTGCGGTATTTAAGTCTGCCCATCATGCGCAGGATCTCAGGATGCAACCCGGAAACTCCGGCTTCAAAGGCAGCCTGTTCACCCGCCTCGATGATCACTTTTTCCATATTTTTCTGTTCATCTTCAAGTATCTTTTCGATATGTGCTGGGTGAATGCGACCATCCAGGATCAAACGAGCCAGGGAGCGCCGGGCTATTTCGCGTCGGACTGGATCGAAACAGGAGATGGTTACTGATTCAGGTGTATCATCCACGATCACATCAACGCCGGCAGCCTGTTCAAAAGCGCGGATATTACGTCCATTTCGGCCGACAATACGACCTTTCATCTCTTCATTTGGCAGGGGTACGATGGAAGAAGCTACCTCTGCGACTGAATCCGATGCCACCCGTTGGATACTATCGGCTATCAATTTGCGGGCACGTCTTTCACCATCCTCGCGTGCTTCGGTTTCGATCTGCCGGGTTATGCGAGCCATATCGCCACGAGCTTCTTTTTCAACTTCGGTAAGGAGAATGGTGCGCGCTTCATCCGAAGTCATCTGCGCAATCCTTTGAAGTTCTTCAATTTCAGTTTGATACAACTTTTCAACTTCATTGGCTCGCTTGTCTACCATGCTTTGTCGTTTGTTAAGTGTAGCTTCGCGTTGTTCAAATTTTTCGATGCGCATATCCATTTCGTCGCGCCGTTTTTGCAAGCGGTCTTCTTCACGACTCAGATCTGTCCTGCGCTTCTGGTTTTCATTTTCAGAAGATTGGACGATCTTAAGTGCGCTATCACGTGCCTGAATCTCAATGATTCGAGCTTCTTCCCTTGCATTTTGGACTATCTTTTCTGCAGTCAGTTTACTTGTATTCAGATCTTTTTCGGTGCGGATTCGGCTGACAAAATAGCCCAGTGCAATTCCTAATAAAAACAATAACCCTGGTATAAGGTAACGAATTATTAATTCCATGAATATTCCTCGTTGTTAGTTAATGCCCCGTGGTCAGATGTTGACTGGATCTCATTCCAGACAAGTGTAACAACCGGGTTGATAGAGGCGAAACTAAAGCCTCTTCTGGCAAGGTGGGAACTTAATTTTTTCCTGAATTCGAGTTTTTTTAACCCTGTCAGGCGGTGCAGGTATTTTTGAGCTGCTTTTAATGTTAGAGCATCATCATCGATATCTTCAAGTGCAATTTGGATCACATCATCAGGGATGCCTTTCTGCCGTAATTCCATTCGCAATGCAGAACAACTTCGGGGACGAAAATCACTGCGATTTTCGATCCAATCTTGTGCAAATTTCAAGTCATCCAACGCAAAATTCTTTTGAAGCCGGTCAACAGTTTCTTCGATCACGTTCTCCGGGATATCCCTTTTTGCCAGGTTTTTTCGGATTTCGCTGGTTGAACGTGGACGGAAACTCAGATAATGGAGTGCTTTTTGAATTGCGCACTCCAGAAGATCTTCCGAGATTAACTTGTTAATCTTTTCTTCACTTAATGTTTGGCCAACCTGTAACCACGCAGCCAGATAACCTGCCAAACCGAAAGCAAACTCTTCATCCAGGTAGATATTTACCCGTTGGGGATCTTTTTTTTGTTTCTGAATGGCAGTAATTATTCTTGTCATAATTAAAAATATACAGCCGTAGACCACATATTTTGGTCACGGCTGTGTAATAATCTCTGGATATCCCGTTATCAAACCCTATCCGATTTTGATTGAAAAGATAGGTTAAATCCGATGGTTGTTAATCATCTTGATTGATATTTATGGTGATGCATTGGGTTCGATAAATCCACCTGTCCATTCAGTTGTAGAAAATAAATCCAAATTAGGGACAACCGACCTTCCCAAGCATTCTGCCCAATTTTGGGGCAAGGGGTGCATACCCCAAGAGTTATCCAAGAAAAAATTTACAAGCCATGACCGCTTAAAAATTCATAAAAAGCGGTGAATTTGTTTGTCCTTTATTAACAAAGACAATTATACATTAAAATTATTTAATTGTATTCCGGGTTTGTAGAATTATCCTGTAACCCCATGGATTATTTAGATAAGAATATTCTTCAATAACACAACCCCAAAAGACTAATGTCCTTAATGAAATTAGTCTATTAATCCCGGATATGTAAGTTCCAACAATCTTTGACCCATTTTGCAACGGTATAATACAGGTAAGGCGTTGACTTTAAAGGTGACAAAAGGAACTATTCGGCGATCGAGGTTGTGTGACATAATTTATTATGAAATTTTGGTACTAAACACTATTGTTTGGAGGATATATGGCAAAGATAACTGATGAAGAAGCTCTGGAATACCATCGTCTTAAAGGCAAACCCGGAAAGATCGAAGTTATTCCAACCAAACCGATGGATACTCAACGGGATTTGGGTCTGGCTTACACGCCTGGCGTTGCTGTTCCGGTGCTGGAAATTGAAAAAGATCCAGAAGCAGCTTACGAGTATACTGCCAAGGGAAACCTGGTGGCGGTTGTTTCGAATGGCACAGCAATATTAGGTCTGGGTGACCGTGGACCCCTTGCATCCAAACCTGTGATGGAAGGGAAAGGCGTGCTATTTAAAAAATTTGCGGATGTGGATGTGTTTGATATTGAAGTGGACAGTCACGATCCGGATGAGATCATCAATGTTGTTCGTGCCATCGCCCCTACATTTGGCGGTATCAACCTGGAAGATATTAAGGCACCTGAATGCTTTTACATTGAAGAAACTCTCAAAGAAATGCTGGATATTCCTGTGTTCCATGATGACCAGCATGGAACTGCCATCATATCTTCTGCAGCTCTGGCAAATGTCCTGGAAATACAAGGCAAGAAACATAGTGAAATTAGAGTGGTCATCTCGGGTGCTGGTGCATCAGCAGTTTCCTGTGCTGAGCTGGCTATCCGCTGGGGTGTCAAGCGTGAAAATATCATGATGCTGGACAGTCGTGGTGTGATCTATAAAGGTCGCACCGAAGGAATGAACAAGTATAAAGAACGATTCGTTGTTGATACCGACTGTCGTACACTGGTAGAGGCAGTACGTGGAGCGGATGTTTTTTATGGTCTATCTGTTGCAAATGTGTTATCCGCTGAAATGGTTAAATCCATGGGAGATAATCCATTTATTTGTGCTATGGCCAACCCAGATCCTGAGATCAAATATGAGGTGGCGAAAGCTGCCCGTCCGGATGCGATTGTCGCCACTGGGCGTTCCGATTATCCCAACCAGGTAAATAATGTTCTGGGATTCCCCTTCATTTTCCGAGGAGCATTGGATGTACGTGCCAGATCCATTAATGACGAGATGAAGTTTGCTGCATCAAAATCCCTGGCTGCATTGACAAAGGAAGATGTTCCTGATTATGTTTTACGTGCCTATGGCGTGGAAAGCATGAAATTTGGTCCGGAATATATAATTCCCAAACCGCTTGATCTGCGTGTGATGTTGTGGGAATCACCGGCTGTTGCAAAAGCTGCCATGGAAACAGGTGTAGCCCGAAAAATGATCGATTTGGACCAGTACCGTGAGCAATTGGCATATCGTCAGGGTAAGGGTGAAAAGGTTCGTTATTTCTTCATGGGAAAAGCCCGCTCTGTCAAGAAGTTAAAGCGAATCGTCTTTGCTGAAGGTGAAGAAGTAAAGATCATTCGTGCATCTGCACAGATCCATGATGATGGTATTGCAGAACCCATCTTGATTGGTAACCCTGATGTGATTGGCAAAGTGGCTGTTGGTTTGGGGAAAACTTGCTGTGCCAATATCATTAACCCTCAAAAATTTGAAAAATTGGAAGTGTACGCCAAAGCTTACTATGAGTTACGTGACCGTAAAGGCATGACTTTATCGCGGGCTCGTCGATTGATGCATGACCCCAATGTTCTTGGCTCTATGATGGTGAAATTAGGTGATGCGGATGCCTTTGTATCTGGCCTGACTTACGAATATCCTGAAGTTATCAGACCATCATTGCAGATCCATCACACTGAACCCGATGCTGCCCTGGTGACAGGTGTATATATCATGATCGTAGATGACCGCACCTTTCTTTTCACGGATGCAACAGTGAATATCGATCCAAGCGCGGAAGATTTGGCAGAGATTGCCTGTCGCGCAGCTGATTTTGCCAAAAAGCTGGAGCTCGAACCCCGTGTTGCTTTCCTTTCATTCTCAAACTTCGGCTCCACACCACATCCATTGCAAACCAAGGTTCGCAAGGCGGTTGAGCTGGTAAAACAACGCTGCCCGGACTTTGCGGTGGATGGTGAGATGCAAGCAGATACCGCCGTCGTACCTGAGATCATTGATGAGCGATTTCCCTTCAGTGCAGTCAAAGATGCCAACGTGCTGGTATTCCCTTCTCTTGAATCTGCCAATATTGCATATAAGCTTTTAGAGCGCCTTGGAAACGCAAAATCCATTGGCCCGATCCTGTTGGGTATGGGAGCCCCGATCCATGTACTGCAAACCGGTGCAGAAGTTAATGATATTGTACAGATCGCAGCTGTTGCAGCAATGGACGCAATAAACCGCGAATAGGGTAATGTTGTTTTAGAATGAATCTCCCGGCAAGTGGTTGGACCATTTGCCGGGTTTTTTTAATTAAGATCTTGCAGATTCACCAAAATAATCAAGAAAATTTTAGCTGGTGAGTTGGCCTGATACGCTTTAATGCTTCGAGTTCAGCAGCTTCAATGACTTATGATGAAATAAAAATAATCTCGTATTCTCTCAAGGAAGAGATTTGAGGTTTTACGAGAGTACTGCACATTTAAAACCTGCATATTTTCAAAAATTTATAGAGAATTGGCTCCTTTCCTTTTAAAAAAGGCAGTAAAATAGTAGGATGGATAAATTAACACCTTTTTTCAGACCATCGTTACAGATCCACAGGAGACAGCGCTTTTGGCAGATAATCCTTCCGATTGTCTTAGTCTGTCTAATAATTGGAGTAGCAGGCGGTCTTACAATTTTTGCAGATGGAGACCTTAGCAGGTTATGGGCAGATGTTTCCATTATTTGGTTGGTTTTTCCATTATTGTTTTTTGCGCTTTTGTTTCTGGTTATCCTGATTGGAATGATCTATTTGCTGAATAAATTGACGAAATTAACACCCAGGATTTCTCTTAAAGCACAAAACATATTTACTCGTATTGAACAGGAGACCTGCCGGGCTTCAAATTCAATTGTCAAACCTGTCATATGGATCCATCAACTCAAAAGCGGGCTAAGAAGCCTGACAAGAAAAAAATTACCTGCATTACACGAAGGAAAAAATTATGGAAGAGAAAAACCAATTAACACAAATTGATCATGATGATAGTTGGAAGGTTAAAACATTACTCTTGGGGGCTGTGTTGGGGGCAGCCACAGGATTAAGTGCGGCTTATCTATTAACAAAGCGTGCAGAACAGCAGGGGGAAGCATTGTCTATTTCCAGTGGACAGGGCTTAAAGCTGGGTGTGTTAGTGGCGGGGTTGATGCGTTCAATCCTGATGTTAGGTGACGATTCTTAATCATAATTAATAAGAAGAAACCCATGGATAAAGGAAACTACCTAAATCCTGGAGCTTCTTACTATATCCTTGTTCAAGATCGGATACAAACCAGCCCCTTTAGATAAGCCCCTTCAGGAAAATTGAGACTTACCGGATGATCTCCTGATTGAGAAAGCACCTCAATGATTTGTGCATTCACACCTGCATCCAAAGCAGCACCTGCTACAATTTTCTGAAATAGGTCGGGGCTGATCCCCCCTGAGCAAGAAAATGTGAACAACATCCCACCTGGTCGTAAGAGTTTGAAAGCGAGTAAATTGATATCTTTGTAACCCCGGGAAGCTCGCTCAGCTTGGGCTGTTGTTTGGGCAAATTTGGGAGGATCCAAAATTATCAAATCAAATGATTGGCGTGCATCCCTGAATTTTCTTAGAGAGTGGAAGACATCTCCTTCCATGAATTCCACTTTTTCCAAAGGCAGATCGTTCAGAATGATATTTTCTTTCATAAGTTGAAGGGCTTCTCCAGATGAATCCAGTGCCAAAACTGTATTTGCTCCACCCTTCAGCGCATTTATGGAAAATCCACCTGTATAACAAAAACAATCCAGAACATCACCCCCCCCGGAACAATTTTGCACCTTCAACCGGTTGATACGCTGGTCGAGGTAAAAGCCGGTTTTATGCCCTTGAAAAATATTTATGTCGAATTTTATTCCATTTTCGGTAATTATGATCTGCTCCGAGGGTTTGCCGCGCAGAACTCCGCAAAAAGCTGGTAGTCCTTCCAGTTGACGTACTTCGGCATCCGAACGCTCATAGATATTGTCAATACCAGTCATTTCAACTAAAAGATCTGTCAAGGATTCTTTCCAGAATTCTGCGCCTGAAGCGAGGAATTGTATGACGAGACAATTCGCATATTGGTCGACGATCAAACCCGGGATCTCATCTGATTCAGCATGGATCAAGCGGCATGCAGAAAGTGGATCTGAGAGTGGGTGAGGTGTGAAAAAACCTATTTTTTGGCGTAACGAAATGGCTCTTGAGATGCGCTTCCTGAAGAACTCCCTATCCACTATTTCATCCTGTCTGGTTGTCCATATTCGGGCTCGAATCTGTGAGTGGGGACTATAAGCTGCCTGTGCCAGGAATTCTCCCTGGTTGGAAATGATATCCACCGTTTGTCCGGATTTGGAAACATCTAATTCCCGGTCTATTGCGCCTGAGAATATCCAAGGATGAAGGCGGCGCAACGATTTTTCGCGCCCGGGTTTTATAATCAGGGAAGGCATAGCATGAGTTTAACACAAAGGTAAGTGTTTATGCAATTTTGGAAGAGATTTAGGTAGAGATTGATCCACCGATCTTTCTATCTTTTTTTACTACACCAGATTTCCAAACCCAATAGGTGTACAGGCTGGGCAAAGGCACACATGTGCACAATCAGGCGCGTTGGAACATCCTGTTGTTGATCACAATTGGGTGGAGAATTGGAACAAAACGTAGCCACGCATTACAATACTTAAAGGTTGGTGAAAATTGGATCAAAATTACTTCCCATGGTGGGAACCCAAAACATTCAGATTGATATTTTAATTTGCTCAATCAGCCCAAGGCCAGGATACAAGTTGTTTGATCTACACATGAAATGGAAGCAGGATCGTATCCAGCGTGATATACCTGTTCTTGTGCTCAATCCTGGTAAACCGATCTGGAAAAATGGGATTTTTTCAGTTTTGCGTCGGTCAAAATAACATGTGGATATATAGTAAAATCACCTGTTGAAAAAAATATAAAAGGAAGTACATGTTTATCCCCATCCACCGCAAGACAATTTTACGTGATATGGCTGTCATTCAAACAGGATTTGCCCTGTTTGGATTTTCCATCGCTGCCATGATCCGCTCCAACCTCGGTACCAGCGCTTGGGCTGTTTTGGAAGTGGCTCTTTCCAATATCATGCATGTTACTCCCGGAACCATGAGTGTTATTGTAGGGGTTGCAGTGCTTGTAATAGCAATATCTCTGAAGGAAAAGATTGGATGGGGGACTCTTGCAAATATTCTATTCATTGGTCCCTGGGAAGATATATTTCTATGGGTGATCCCATCTGTGAAAAACAACCCGATCTTGCAGTATGGAATATTGTTTATTGGTATCCTGGCTATGGGGATCGCGAGTGCAATTTATATAGGTGTGGATGCTGGTGCAGGACCTCGAGACAGCTTGATGTTAGCCGTAAAAAGAAAAACAGGTGTCAGCATCCGAGTGGCACGGGCTTGCATCGAATTGGTTGTGGTTTTGACTGGATGGATGCTAGGAGGTCCATTAGGAATTGGAACGGTCATCTTTGCCATCCTTATTGGTCCGGCTGTCCAGTGGGGTTTCAAACTTTTTAAAGTTCAACCGCATAATAAACTAATTGAAGCTTCTCTATAGAAGCCGAAATTTTGTTCATTAAAAGAAAACACTCCTTATCCTGTTTCAAGTGGATGAGGAGTGTTTTATTTTATATAGATCCATATCAGCTAATAACGCCAATCTCTTTTCCGGCTTTCTCAAAGACATCCATGGCGTATTCGATCTCGTCCGTTTCATGTGCAGCAGTCACAGTTGCACGTAATCGAGCTAAACCTTCCGGCACGGCTGGAGAGACAACTGGCAGAGCAAAAACATCATTGTGTTGGGCTTCCCGAGTCATTAAGAAGGCGCGTTCATCACTTCCGCAGATAATGGGAACAATGGCCGTACTGGTATGAAGAATATTAAAGCCACGTTTCTTGATCCCATTTATGAATTGATCCGTATTGGTCTGTAATTTTTGAATGCGCCACGGTTCATCAAGAATCACTTTGAAGGCCTCGTTGGCAGCCGCTGCCTGGGCCGGGGGTAGGGCAGCGGAAAAAATGTAAGCCCGGCTGGCGTGCCTGAGATAGGTGATTATCTCTTTCTTTCCGGCGATATATCCGCCAACAGATGGGATGGTCTTGCTGAGAGTACCCATTTTAATATCAATTGTACCTTCCATACCGAAGTGTTCTTCAATACCCCTTCCAGTTTTTCCGAGAACCCCAATGGAGTGAGCTTCGTCAATCATCAACCAGGCATCATATTTTTTGCAAAGTTCAACAACACGCGGAAAATCGATAATATCTCCATCCATGCTGAAGACTGAATCAGAGATCACGAGTTTCGATGAATCTGAAGGGGCTTGCTGGAGACGTTTTTCGAGATCTTCCATATCGTTATGGCGGAAACGACGGAATTCAGCTCCAGACATCATACAACCATCGACGAGTGAGGCATGGTTTAGCTTATCGGAGATGACCCAGTCACCTCGACCCATCAAAGTGGAAACTACCGTGAGGTTGGTGACGTAACCGGATGTATAAGTAATCGCTGCTTCAGTGTTCTTGAATTCTGAAATGGTTGCCTCAAGTTCATCGTGGAGTTTGAGCGAACCAGCCAGGGTACGGACGCCGTGTGTGCCGGTAGCATATGTATCAATAGCAGCTTTGGCAGCAGCATTGATACGGGGATGACCCACCAACCCCAGGTAACTGTATGAGGCATACATGCCCATATCATGACCATTTACCAAAACCCTGGCACCCCCGCGCAATTCGCTGATGGGTTGATTGTAAAAATAAAGGTCGTTCCCTTTTAGCATATTGATTCGATCGACCATAGCCTTAACTCTGCGGGTTACGGAATCATCCGTATTCTTAAAATCCATAAGTAGCTCCTTCATAAAGGAATGATTACTATTTCCTGACCAAGTTTAGCCCACGCGGATGGAACTGTCAACTGAAGGATTTGTTTGTGCTACAGCACTGAAAAAATCCAGGCTTCTGGGCCAAGGTTGACACACTTTCGTAGCATTTCGCTGATTTGATTAATTAATTGTGTATATTCTCAATAATGCAGAAATGATCGGATGCTTGAAAGTTTACTGTGAGGACCTGCGAGCCACTCACTTCGATAATGAGAAATTTTCATACATGTCTAAATCAAGTTATATCGAAAACATTTTATGCAGATCATTTTCATCTATAACCGAAACATCCAGTAAGTGGGCTTTTTCCAATTTCGATCCCGGATTTTCTCCCACCAAAACATAACTGGTTTTTTTACTAACATTATCGGTCACTTTACCACCATTTTGTTCAATTAATTCTTTAATGGATTCGCGGCTGTAATCAGCCAAAGTTCCGGTTATAACAAAGGTTAAACCTTTCAGAATAGCGGATTTTTGTTTGGATTTGTTGGAAACACCAACTGGCCAGACCTTTGCGGACTTGAGCTTTTCAAGAAGCTTGTGATTATGTTCACGGCTGAACCAGTCTGCGATCCCAGCTGCAATATTTGGACCAATTCCCGGGATATTTTGAAGTTCCAATTGTGATGCGGAGGATAACAAGTCCAAAGATGGAAAAGCCTGGCTCAGATCCATTGCGGAAACTTCACCCACACCGTGAATCCCCAAACCAGTGAGCAGATTGCTCAACGGTTGGAGCCTGGATTGGGCAATAGACTTTAATAGGTTATCTGCTTTTTTGTCAGCAAATCCATCCAATTTGAGAAGAGAATTCTTATCCAAAGTATATAAATCTGCCACATCCTTTATCAAACCCTCCTGGATCAGCTGTTCAACAATACGAATACCCATCCCTGTAATATCCATCGCACTTTTGGATACAAAGTGCTCAACGTTACGAACAAGCTGTGCCGGGCAGGCTGCATTAACGCAATACCAGGCTACTTCACCCTCAAGATGTTCTATGGGTTGCTGGCAGGCTGGACAAGTTTTAGGAAAAACATAAGGTTTGATTTCTTTGACTCTAAGATCTTTTATGGGTCCTATCACATAGGGGATGACTTCTCCAGCTCTTATTACCAGCACTCTGTCACCAGGGCGAATATCTTTATCCTTAATAAAATCAAAATTATGCAAAGTTGCACGCTCCACAATCACGCCACCAATCTCAACCGGTTCCAAAATAGCTTGTGGAGTTAATACACCTGTCCTTCCGACATTGACAACAATTTCCAAGAGGGTAGTACTGACTTCCCGTGCAGGAAATTTAAACGCTATTGCTCCCCTTGGATCTTTTCCTGTCACACCAAGATCTGCAAAAAGGCGAAGGTCATCGATTTTAATTACCATACCATCCGCTTCATAGGGGAGTTCATCTCGACGTGATTCCCATTTTTCTGTGAAAGCAATGGCGGAATGAATATCATTAAATCGTCTCGCATCATTTGTGATGGGAAAACCGAGGGATTGTAAATATTCCAATGTTTCCCATTGAGTAAAGGGAATTGGTCCATCTGAATGGACGATCTGGTAAACCAAGAGGGTCAGAGGCCTGGATGCGGTTAGTGATGGATCAAGCTGCCTCAGGGAGCCGGCAGCCGTATTCCTGGGATTTAGATATGTCCTTTCTCCAGACTCTTCAAGGGTTTGATTTAACTTTTCGAATTCTTTAATATTAATAAAAACTTCCCCGCGCACGACCAAATGCTTTGGCACTTTTAGGGATGCAGGGGTTTCATTTCGTGAAGGTGTGCTGGATGATAAAGGAAATTCATTTAATAATGAATGTGCCTCATCAATTTCTGCTTGACGGGCAAGTGGAATGTGTAAGGGGATTGCCCGAATTGTGCGCAGGTTGGAAGTGATATCTTCCCCAATTTGCCCATCGCCGCGCGTAGCACCTTTGACAAAGATACCATCTTCATAATGCAATACAACACTTAACCCATCGATCTTGGGCTCTACAACAAACTTTGCCCTTTCCACACGGTCGTCAATTTTTTTCACACGCTCAAACCAGGCAAGTGCGTCCTCAGCGCCGAAGGCGTTTGCCAGACTTAATATTGAGGTTGGATGATTAACTTTTTCAAATTTTTCTGATGGTGCCGCGCCGGTTCTTTGAGTTGGGGAGTCAGGTGTTATTAATTCTGGATGTTCGCTTTCCAGTTGTTTAAGTTCTGCCAATAATCGGTCATATTCAAGATCGCTAATTACCGGGGCATCTAAAACATGATAGCGGTAATTGTGATAATGGATCAGTTTGCGAAGGTCTTCCATGTGAAGTTGAAATCGGGGGGGTTTCATAACATTATTATATTCGGAAATTGGTACTTGACAAATGAGAACGTATGTTCTAAAATAGTAATATAGAACATATATTCTGATTTGTAATCTTATTTTGCAAGGAGGTTGACATGAACAGGAACAATAGAAACTCGAAAAGTGTTGGCAACATATTTGGAGCGGTGAGATTTAGAAGAGGTCTGGCCTGGGGTATTATTATCCTGGGTGCATTGATAGCATTTGAAATCTTTAACTACAGTACAACGGAATTTGCACTCAATGATGTTCTGGGTAATTTAACATTTATTGGAATCCGATGGTCTACCATCCTGGCACTGGCATTTTGTGGAATTGATTTTGCTGGTATAGCAAGATTATTTACACCTGAGCAAGGTAAAGATGAACCAGCGGAAGTCTGGTATTTATTTGGTGCTTGGTTGTTGGCAGCTACTATGAACGCTATGTTAACTTGGTGGGGTGTCTCGGTGGCAATTGTTGAAAACAGCAATTTGGCTGGTTCCCAGGTGGTGAGCTCAACAACATTAACCCAGGTAGTCCCGGTGTTTGTAGCTGTCATGGTCTGGTTGATCCGTGTTCTTATTATTGGCACCTTTTCTGTGGCGGGTGACAGAATCTTCAGCCAGGCAGATGGGCGAACTGGCTTCCGGCTTGCCAGCTTAAATCAAAAAACTGTTCACACTGCAACCAGAATACCCCAGACTCATCAACCCCAACCTGCTGTGTCTTCTTTCAGGGCATCTCCGAGATCCACAAGTCCTGATAATGGATTTTCCCAACCAGAGCCGAGTTATCACAACTTGGCGATGAGCTCCAGCTCTGGTCGGGAAGGCTCTTTTCTTGAAACAAGAAATTAACCATCACAAGGTCCTCAGATGAATGAAAATTATGAATTTCAAGAGGATTATGAAACCGCCTCCATGGGAGGCGGTTATTTGCCAGGTCTCTGGATGCCTCCTTTGGTTGTGATACTCATTGGATTGTTGATCGGATTATTGACAAGCGGTGTTTTTGTTACACAATCGGCTACTGCAGCCTCCAATCCTGAAGAAGCATCTTTTTCTGATCCATTTTTCGATTCGACAATAAATATTAATACAAGTGACAGTCACGAAAAACTGGCAGGAGTATTCACACCGGAGGTTCTATATTGGAAACAAGATATCCTGGAGTGGAGTAACAACACAGGGTTGGATCCAAATCTTATTGCAACCGTGATGCAAATCGAATCTTGTGGCGATCCACATGCAATTTCTTCAGCAGGAGCAATGGGATTATTCCAAGTCATGCCATTTCACTTTAGTTCTTCAGATAACCCATATGAACCAGATACAAATGCCTTGAGAGGTCTGGCCTATTTGAGTCTATCGTTCGAAGCCTCAAATGGAAATACACGCCTCACACTTGCTGGTTACAATGGAGGTATCAGCGTGATCCACAAATCTGAGAATAGTTGGGCAGAAGAAACACAAAGATATGCGTATTGGGGGAGTGGTATTTATGAGGAA
>JBDRQK010000045.1:0-3936 GCA_043826315.1 Chloroflexota bacterium | reverse complement strand
CATGCTTAGCGGCAAGTTGGCGTCGGTGGAACCGATGGTTAATACCGGCTGAATACCCTGCTCCTGTAAACATTCTTTTGCCTGCAATACAAGAGGGTGATCATCCGAAATTAGTCCACCCGGGCGTTGACCGATGATATCCACCTGTACATGAACATCCGGGCTCTCCTGAGCTGAAGCAAGTTTCTCCACTTGCTGTGCAATGCATTGAAGGGCTTGCTGATCTTCCGAGCGTAGATCCAGTTCAAGGCTGGCTTCCGCAGCAATGGTGTTAACAGAAGTTCCACCAATAATTTTCCCAACATTTAAGGTGGTACGAGGTTTGGATGTTAAGGGTAACATGGTCAACTTGCTTGCCAGACCCGTTAATTCGTGTACTGCTGAAGCCTGACCGTAATCCGTCCAGGAATGACCGCCGTTGGTATTTATCGTGATGCGATAGCGGCGTACCCCCAGGGCGCGATTGTAGATATGCCCGAACGCCATTCCTTCCAGTATGAGATATGCTTTTGGGGTTCTCCCAAAACGATCAACCAGGCTACACATTCCTTTTAAGTCACCCAGACCCTCTTCACATACATTGGCTGCCAGCCAGAGATCGCTGGACAGTTCAATCTTTTGATTGGATAGCTGCCACAATAAGCCAAATAATCCAGCCACTCCAAGCGAGTTATCTCCAATACCAGCTCCAAAAATCCGGTCACTTGAGCGGGTGAAATGTAAATTGGTGTCCATAGGGAAAACAGTATCCATATGGGCGCTGACCACTACAGGCGCAGCGTTACCCTTTCCCGGCAGACAGGCCAGGACATTCCCGACAGAATCCATTTCAACCGTAACTTCTTTTTCCAGTTGGAAACATTCCCGAATAAAATTAGCCCGATCTTCTTCGTGGAAGGTAGGCGCAGGAATCTGTTGAATTTCGATAGCCAGGTCAAACAGGCGTTCCATGAGTGGATCCATTAAATCTCCCTGATATTTTCCTGTAATGAATGCAAGCGTGCTTGCGCCAGCCCGATATGCGATTGCAGGATGTGAAAAGCTCCGCTGCCTTCAATGGTTAGCGATGCAGAAATATTACCATGTAAGACGGCTTTTAACGGATCATTGGTTAAATGCAGACCAGACAGAAAACCTCCGCAAAAAGAAGCCCCTGCGCCTGTCGGGTCCATTAACTTGACCGGGTAAGCCGGAATCTGCCAGCATTTATGGGTAGCTCCATCATAAAAGAGTTGACCTTGTGAACCGCACTTGACCACGACCATTTCGCAGCTTTGGGCTGCAATGGCTTGAGCCATTTCGACCAGATCAGTGGTTTTTCCCCAGAATAAGGAGCGTAATTCCTGTTCGGATGGGAGAAAGGCGGTCAAGCCATTAAGGATCAGGCTGACCTCACTCCAATTGGTTGGTTGCATCCACCTGGCTAGGGGATCCAGAGTAAGAGTGCTGACCTGGTTCTCACGAAAGGTGGAGATCAGACGGCTGATGGTTGCATAATCCAATGCGCATAGATGAACTTGATGTGAAAGCAAATAATCTTTTGGAATTTCGGACGGTCGTGGAGAAGAAACAGGCACCTTCGCTGGACCAATCCTGGTTTCAACGGTTGGTTGGTAACCCAACAAGATCCTGGGATAGGGCAAACCAAGACGGGCAAATTGTGCCAAAGGGTTGTTCTGCTGGATATCAAAATGTTCGTTGTACGATACAAAATTTCGCAGATCCATTTGCTCAGGAATAATGTGGATGCCTTGTGTATCCAACCCATATTGTTCAAATTCATGCAGCCACTCGCGTGGGTAATCTTCACCTGCGCGCGCCAATAGGCCAGCGTTATTATCCCAAATTAATAACCCGGCTGCCGCGTATAATAGGTCACCGCCAGGCACATCGATCAGAGGTTTTTCAAAAGCTGGAAGTAAAATATTCCGTTGTAATTTTCCTGCAAGGATATATGTGGGTTCCATTAACACAACTATAATAAATCTCTAAAGTTAGAAGTACCCTGAATGCTTTATAATAATCACTCTGTTGTACTTTTATTGGCAGCCGGATTATAGCATAAGCAGTTTAAGGATCATTTACAGGCAACTGAGATAATTATTGGAGCATCTACTGTCAACGACGGTTAATCCGAAGAAAGCCGGTTTAAGATGCTTTCAACATTTATTATTGGCACTACAAAAAACATGTAAGCTGAAAATTTCTTTATAAAGAAATAAATGGAACAATAATTTACGATAGTAATAAAAGAGGAGATCAATAAATGGGAAAAAAGAAAGTACGTGTGGCGATCATTGGTGTGGGAAACTGCGCTTCTTCATTGGTACAGGGTGTGCAGTTTTACAAAGATACGCCGGACGATGCCACCGTCCCCGGGTTAATGCATGTCAACCTGGGCGGTTACCATGTGCGTGATATTGAATTCACCCTGGCTATAGACGTGGTGGATACGAAGGTCGGGAAAGACCTGGGCGAAGCAATATTCGCTTTTCCAAATAATACATTCAAGTTTGCGGAAGTTTCAAAAATGGACGTGCCAGTGGTGCGTGGTATGACCCATGATGGCCTGGGAAAGTACCTTTCACAGATCCTGACCAAAGCTCCCGGCCCAACTGCAAATATCATCCAGTTGCTTAAAGATTCCAAAACAGATGTGGTTGTATCCTATCTTCCCGTGGGTTCCGAAATGGCTACCAAGTGGTATGTCGAACAGATCTTGGAAGCCGGGTGTGCTTTTGTGAACGCCATTCCAGTTTTTATATCTTCATCCGAATACTGGGCTCAACGTTTTCGTGATAAAGGCTTACCCATCATCGGCGATGATATCAAATCGCAGTTGGGGGCGACCATTCTTCACCGCGTACTGGCCAGCCTGTTCGTAGACCGCGGCGTACGCCTTGACCGGACCTATCAGCTTAATTTTGGCGGAAACACCGATTTCATGAATATGCTTGAGCGTGAGCGCCTTGAGTCTAAAAAGATCTCCAAGACTGGTGCAGTCACCTCCATGCTGCCGTACTCGCTGGATCCAACCAACGTCCATGTTGGACCAAGTGACTATGTGCCATGGTTGACCGACCGCAAATGGTGCCATATCCGGATGGAAGGGACCACGTTTGGAAATGTGCCTCTCAGTCTGGAAACCAAGTTGGAAGTATGGGATTCACCTAATTCTGCCGGTGTTGTCATCGATGCGGTCCGCTGTGCCAAACTGGCCTTGGATCGTGGCATGTCTGGACCATTGATCGCTCCTTCCTCCTATTTTATGAAGACTCCTCCCAAGCAGTTCCGTGACAATATTGCCCGGGATATGACCGAAGCATTTATACGGGGTGATGAAACCAAGTAGGCTGCGAATCTTTATTGACAACCATCCGCTTATTAATTACCTGGTGATTCGGTTGTTACGCTGGAGAGGGAGAAATACTGCTTGTGTTTTTTGCGCAATTATTGCAGGTAGAGCACCCGAAAGGGTGCTCTACCGCGATGACCTGGTGACTGCCTTCCGGGATGCTCATCCCTCTGCATCCACCCATATCCTGATCGTGCCCAATCGACACATTGAATCTTTGAATGATCTCCAGTCCGAAGATGAAGTCTTGTGTGGGCATTTATTGTTGGTTGCCCGTGAACTCGCCCAAGCGGAAAATATCCACACTGGCGGTTATCAGCTGGTTATCAATACCGGGCTGGATGCTGGACAGACCGTTTTTCATCTGCATGTGCATTTAAAGAGTGTTAAGTAGGATATTACTCATTATTCTTGTAACTTCTCAAAATTTAGACGAGGGGTTCGCAAATGGTCACAGCATTTCAGCAATCCCCTCCAAATTCCCCGAATTGTAGTGATGATTCTTATTTTAAATATTCGATTTGAAAAATTTGGGTCCTTTCTATCTTCTCAATCGAAAAGCATAAAATCCAAGCCCCGCT
>JBDRQK010000044.1:0-7914 GCA_043826315.1 Chloroflexota bacterium | reverse complement strand
ACAGGTATCTACCATGAGGGCAAGGAAGGTTTCCTGATCTATGTCCCCTCCTTGCATTCACCTTCGATGGCACCAGCCGGAAAGTATGCCGTAACCATCTACACGATCGCACCGGATACGTTGGCTGAAGGAAACTGGTCTGCTCAGAAGGAATCCCTGGCTGATAAACTGGTAGCCGAAGCAGAAACCCATATCCCCGGTCTGCGCCAGCACACCCTGACGCACATGATTATGACCCCGGAGGATTTTCGCAAACGTACTGCCCAGAAACACCATTCCTTTGGTGGAATTCCACCCGTCATGGGTAACAAGGCTCCGGCTCATAAAACCCCGCTAGAGAACTTATGGTTCATCGGAGCCCAGAGTGAAAGTGCCGGTGGGGTATTAAATGTGATGAGCGGTGCTCAAAAGGTGGCTAAAAGGATCATCTCGGATAATTAGCTGATCAATAATACGCAAGAATGCACTTCATATCTCTTTGGGATATGAAGTGCATTCTTATTCACCCGGAAAAAATCTCAGTCCTGTTGGTTTTCTTTCTCGCTTATGGCAGCCTGAACTTCCTCATATTTCTTCTGGCTGAGAGGATAGAAGAATAATGCCAGGTTGCCTAATAGGATCAGCACAGCCGGGAGTGGTCCGATCAGAAAACGTATACCCTGGATGGAGGTTGCAGATTGAATTACATCCGGAATATAACCGAAGTATGTCAGGCACTGACCGATCAAAAAACCGGCAAAAGCACCACCCAATGCGATCATAAAAGTCCAGACACTGTAATATACTCCCTCACGACGCACGCCTGTGCGGGCATATCCAAATTCGATCGTATCAGGAGCCATGGACCAGGGCAGAACAAAGTGGGAGGAGAATCCAATTCCGGCCAGTACCATGAAGACCAGTGCCCCGGTTTGTCCCAACTTGTCTGCGGTGAATGCGAACGATACAACTGCCAGGAGTGTCAGGGTCATTCCAATGATATAAGCCACCTTTTTGCTGACTTTCCTGGCAAACCAGACCCAGAATGGAATGGTGGCGATCGTCACCACCAGCAAGGTGATCATCGCCAATGTGACTGATGCCTCGGCCTGGAAAATATATTTATAGTAATAAACCAGCATACCTTCCATGATAGCCACGGCTGTACTATTGGTGAACCAGGCGGTAAGCAGCAGGAGATAAGGCTTGTTGGTGAAAACATCCTTTAAAGATTTTGGTATGCTCTCCCCCCGGGGTTGTTCCATTAATTTTGGCTCACGCACACTGAAAAAAGTAGCCAACAGGGAGAGGGATGCCAGGGTTCCGAAGACGGCTGCCATACCGGTGTAACCGGCTGTCCGGGTGGCAAACATCGCCATGAGTGGAATAGCCGCACCTGCACCAAGGATGGTGCCTATCACCGCAAATGCCTGCTTATAACCGGAAATACTGGTGCGTTCGTTGTAGTCCTTGCTGATTTCGGGCAGAATGGCGTTGTAGGGAATATTGGTGAAAGAATAGACTGTGCAAAAGAATACATAGGTAAGCATCGCCCAGTAGAACTTGCCTATTTGATCTGCTAATCCGGGGTTACTGAACATCAGCACAAACGCCAGGCCGAAAGGGATGGCAAAGAAAAGGATGTAAGGACGTCTGCGCCCCCAGCGTGAACGTGTGTGATCCGAGATGTAACCGATAAAAGGATCGATAATCGCATCCCAGATCTTGCCGATCAGCAGCGCAGAACCAGCCAGGGCTGCACTTAATCGGACTTCATCGGTCAGGAAGTTCATCAACCAGAATGAGGTGAGAGTGAAAAATATGCTGCTGCTGAATTCACCTGCACCGAAGCCGATCTTGGTCTTGCGTGAAATTTTCTGTGTCATGTGATTTCCTCATTAATGCAATAAGAAATAGGAACAACTCAAAGCGATCAATAATTGGCCTCCGGCATAAAAAATTGGACCAAAAAATACGTTCAGAGGTTGGCGGAAGCGGTGCACTCCATACTCAACATCTCCCAGGAACAACATGCTGCAACCAACTGTCACCAGCCAGGCAGAAACCATAGAAAAAGTGCTCCCGAAAAGAGTGGAGATCGCCCGGGTTACCATGAAAGGCATCACCAGGCCATAGATCAGAACCGGGATCTTAAAACTACCCAATCCTTTCCAGTACAGGTTCATCAGGAACAGGTAGATCAGGAAAAAGACTCCCGCAATAACCAGATCCTGCCTTTGGAACCCGTTGAAATGAGTAAAAGTGAGTGCATATTCAAGATAGGCGATAACGAAGACTGCAATGGCAGCATAAAGGATCTTGTCTCTGGTCATATCGATATTGAAGATATCTGCCAGGAAGCAGAATCCCATGCCCACCAGGATCCAGATGCTATAGCTCTTATCCGCTACCGGGCTTAAAAAGCTCAGCGCTGCGATGACCAACGCCAGAAAGGTGGCAATAGGCTGGATGATTGCTGTTCTTTTAAGATCATTGCGGTTGCGGGCGATAACGTATAGTATGATCAGAATTAGATATAAGGGAACTGGAATTAGCGCATAATTCATATGGATATCCTTTTGAGAAGGGTTCAGGTATTATTCAATTATGAAGACAGGCGGAAAATCATTAACCTGTCTGAAAACCGAAAATAATGGATTTGAGCCAATTCAATGATTGTATCTTTCAAGCCACATCCTCCGGCCTGACTTCACATCCAGTCGCAGCGGATTGCAATGCTGCCAGTGCGAACTGCAAGACAGCCTTTCCGGTTTTACCGTCCAGTTGGGGTTGTTGACCATCCTTGAGTTTGTCGATGCAGTCCTGTGTTGCAGCAATAAAGCTGTCATGCCATTCCACACCTTCCACCGGGATGGGGGTGGTCTTGCCATCTTTGAAAAGCATCAATTCCGGCAGATCAACTGTCCGGGCCGTGTAACGGTTGATGAAAAGGATACCTTTCTCACCTATGATCTCAATGCGGTCGTCGTCGGCATAATACTGCGAGTTGATGCGCATCTTGGGAGTGTGTTCAATATCCAGGACACCATACCGGTGTGAAGACTGGTACCGGAACATTATCATGGCGGGTGCGTCGATCTTGACCAGGCCGACAGCCTCCGTAACCGGTGTCTGATCGATCCAGGCATAGACCCGTTCCACCGGTCCCCCCAGTGCATAGGCGATGGAAAACAGGTGGTAACCATGATCAAAAACCAGAGGTCCGCCTCCGTTTTGTTTTTCATTAAAACGCCATAACCAGGATGAGAGGGGCACATCCCAGGATGTATCAGCCGTACCGGTCGAGACGTGCAAGCGAACCGCGCGAATATCCCCGATCTCGCCGGCCTCGATCATCTGGCGGGCGCGCACTGCCGGTGCATAGTAAACGAAATTCTCATAAACCCGTAACATCACACCGGCTTTATCGGCGGCAAAGATCATTTCATCCGCTTCGTGTGCCGAGAGTGCCATGGGTTTCTGAACAGAGACATGCTTCCCGGCAGCACAGGCGTCCACGGTCATGGAGCAGTGCAAGTGATGCGGGGTCAGCAGTTCAACAAGGTCAATTTCCTTATCTTCCAGCACTTGCTGGTAACTGGTATATATCTTTTCAACGCCCCACTCCCTGGATTTCTTTTTTGCGTGAGCTTTATTGGTATCGCAGACCGCCACGATGCTGGCGTCATCCCGCCCGCGGTAACCCAACTGATGCAAATCCGAGATCCGTCCACATCCAACAATGGCAACTCGTAGTTGTGTCATGGCTTGTTTGCCTCCTGCGCGTCACCATCCATTGCTTCCAGTTTACTGCGCACCACTCCATGACTTTGACGTGTGATCGGGTATTTGAAGAGGAGGGGAATTGCCAGGAATATACAAATGGCGGGTATTAATCCAAAGAACAGACGAATCCCCAGCAATGCTTGGGGGGTTTGTTCAATATTGGGAACATATCCAAAGCCGGTGAGTATCCAACCAACAGCGGCAAGCGCCAGGGCTTCAGAAATCTTGGTTGCCAGTCCCCAGACGCCATAGTACATTCCACTACGCTGTTGCCCTGTCTCAGCCCGGTCAAAATCACCCACATCAGCGACCATCGCCCAGGGGAATATCCAGTTGGCTGCAAAACCGAATCCTGCCAGGACTGAGACGATGTAGATTAGAGGAGTGGATGCATGCGGCAGGAAAAATGTCAATAATACAGCCAGCGCACCGACCAACATCCCTATCGCATAAGCTGGACCTTTGTCCATCTTACGACTGAGCCATTGCCAGAAGGGCAGCGAAATGGTCACACATACCAGCATTAATCCCATGACCAGGGAGATCTCTGCTTTCATAAGAAGCTGATATTCAACATAATACGCCATTAGAATTTTTATGAAAGCAAAGGAAATATTGACAATGAAATAAGTCACACTCAGCCAAATAAAGGGTTTATTCTTGAGAGCCACAAAAAATGACTTGAATGGTGATGGTTCAGGTGTCGATAGAACGAATCCCTGACGTTCACGTAATCCAGCTGCTGAGATGAGCAATGCCACACCGGCCAGGACACCATAGACAATCCCGATAAAAGCGTAGCCTGTGCGTTGAAGGGCAAATAGACCAACGATAGCCGGGGTCAGAGCTGCTCCAATCAGGTATGCAGGGACAGCCATGACCATCCGGTAGGTTGTCAGACTGGACCTTTCATCGTAATCATCGCTAAGCTCGGATGTCAGGGCATAATAAGGAACATTGGTGATGGTCCAGGCTGTATCGAACAGGATAAATGTTACTGCGATCCAGACGAAAGTCCATAGTCGATCTGCAGTAGGCACAAACCACAACAGGGCAATGGCGATCGCCAGCGGAACAGCACCAAAGATCATGAAAACACGCCGTTTTCCGAAGCGTGATTTGGTCTTATCGGTTATCCAGCCGAAAAGAGGATCATTGACAGCGTCCCATATCTTTCCGATAAGAAGGGCATTTCCTGCCAAAGCAGGTGCCACAAGTGCACCATCAGTGTAGAATTTCATCAGGAAGAACTGGATTGCCGAATTAACAACGGCATTACCCAGGTCACCAATGCCGTAAAAGATCTTGGTTTTCCTGGGCAATTTATTTTGTTGGATCTTAGTGCTCATTATTTCGACTCCTACATTTGGATGTGTGGTATTCAGCCTTCCAGGATTGCGCCTTGATTGGCCTGTGAAACAATTCGACTGTAAGTTCTCATAAATCCATCCCGGATGGCAGGCTGACGGGGAATCCAGTTAGTTCGGCGGTGTGAGAGTTCATCCGCGTCGACCAGCAGGTTCAATTTCCTCCCGGGAATATCGATATCGATGCGATCCCCCTCCTTTACCAAAGCAATTGTCCCGCCAACATAGGCTTCCGGGGCGACATGACCGATACACGGACCACGAGTTGCCCCCGAAAAACGTCCATCCGTGATCATGGCAACCGAATCATTTAATCCCATCCCGGTTAACATGGCTGCAGGAATTGATAACTCACGCATACCTGGTCCTCCGCGCGGGCCTTCATTGCGGATGACTAAAATATCGCCTGGATGGATCGACTTCATGTCCAGCGAGGTTTCAAGTTCTTCTTCACACTCAAAAACCCGTGCAGGTCCTGTATGATGGAGCATACCAGCGACCATGCCACTTTGCTTGACAACTGCGCCATCTGGTGCCAGGTTGCCATGTAATACTGCCAGTCCGCCTTCAGGGAAAAGGGGAGCTTCCAATGAATGCAATACTTCAGGGCGCAGATTTTTCGCACTTTCGATCCGGGTCCGTAAAGATTCATCGGTAACAGTTGGAAGGTCAAGATGCAGGAGGGGAGATAGGATCTTCAGAACGGTGGAAATCCCCCCGGCTTCGTGCAGGTCGATGACAGTGTAGGGACTGGCAGGTCGAAACTTGCCGATCAGTGGAGTATTTCGACTGAAGCCATCAAAATCATCCAATTCCAAAATTATCCCGGCTGCTTTTGCGATGGCTGGAATGTGCAGCGTGGCATTTGTTGATCCCCCCAATGCCAGTACCACCCGGATGGCATTTTCCAGGTTTTCCCTGGAAAGCATGGATCGGGCAGTCAGGTTTTGTTGAACCAATTGTAGGATCCTGCGTCCACTTGCCTGGCATAATTCCTGGCGGTCAGGGTGGAGAGCGGGGAGTGTAGCACAGCCAGGCAATGTCAACCCAAGTGTTTCGGTTACACAGTTCATGGTACTGGCAGTACCCATAAAATTGCAAGCACCCGGTCCGGGGCAGGCATGACTCTCGATCGACTCGAATTCACTTTCGGAGATCGTACTGGTACGAAGTTTACCCATACCCTCTTTAACATCACTGGTCATCACCACCCGCTTACCGATCCTGCCGGAAGCCATCGGACCTCCGGTTACAAAGATGGTGGGAAGATCCAGGCGAGCCGCAGCCATTAACATTCCTGGTACGATCTTGTCACAGTTGCACAGCATCACCAGCCCGTCAAAGCGATTGGCGCCTGCCATTAATTCTATTGAAGCTCCAATAATATCCCGCAGAGGAAGTATGTAGTGCATCCCTTTCCCCTGGGCGATCCCATCACATGGGGCAACCGTATTGAACTCAACCGGGGTTCCGCCTGCCTGGCGCACACCCAGTTTGACCCATTCTGCGAGTTGACGCAGGTGGAAATGACCGGGATTTACTTCACTCCATGAATTGACGATCCCGATCAGTGGTTTGTTAAAATCCGGGTTCTGAAAACCCATCGCACGATACAAGGCACGCGGATATGCTCCATGCAAACCTTCAAAGATGCCACGACCATCCGTCATCATAAACCTATTTCGTGGCGAATCGCTTGAACATCGGAGCACCAGTTACCCACATTCCAGCGCCCATAGACACCCATCCCACCCAGGGGATCCGGTCCGAAATAGACCGGCACATGGATCAGCGCCAACCCGGCATGCCTGCCAGCCTCTTCCAGTGCGGCAGCAAGCGACTCGGGTGTCCTCCCTCCATTCAACGCCAGAAGATCGGGGATGGCTCTTGCCCAGGAAAGGTAGTCAACCTGGATGGAGTTCCCGGTGGCGAAATCATGCCCGAACTGGTCATTTTGCAAGCCGGTGATGGCACCCATCCGACCGTTATCCAGCAGCAGGATGCAACCCTGCGCTCCGTGTTCAACACCGTCGATCAGGATCTGTGGATTCATCGTAAACGAGCCATCACCTGTCAGAGCCAGAGCATAAAATGATTTTGAGGCAACCCCTGTCGCCAGCAAAGCCGAGACTGCAAACCCCATGTAGGATGCGCCAGTATCGGTGAAGGTCTGATATGGCTGCTCGTCTTCCACGATTTGGAAGCCATTAGCCTGGACATCACCGGCGTCAAAAAAGCAGACCGCCTTTTGTGCTTTTGCCCAATCTGTTGCCAGTTTGATCGCTGCCGGTTGTGTCAAAACTGGTTCACCCCAGTATTTGTCGTATAAAGTTGGATTTAAGAAGCGTTGCTGTTTAAAGTTCTCCCATACCAGTTTCTGCTTCATGCAGGACATCAGCCATTCGGTTTTGTCACTGCTTCCATTACCAAGGGTTCGATTCAATTTTGCCAATGTCAGCCTTGCATCCCCGACCAGAGCCAGTGTATGCCGATAGTGGGTGGCGTCATCAAGATCGGCGTTGATATTGATGACATGTTTTACATTGGGATATCCTGTTCTTGAGCAGTCCGACTGGCAAACGGAACGTGTCCCGAGTGCGATACGCAGGTCGGCATTTTCCATGGCAAAATTCCCCGGAAGTGAGCCCTTCGAGCCGCCGACAGACATGTTCTGCGGATGAGAATAAGGGACGCAGCCGGTTGCGATGGGAGTGTGAACCAGCACACCGCCCGAACGCTCAAGCAGAGACGCCAGTTCGGGACCTGAACTCCAGCCACCACC
>JBDRQK010000043.1:0-4998 GCA_043826315.1 Chloroflexota bacterium | reverse complement strand
CACGCAAAATTCAAGGAAAAATATGTCCTGCCGTTCCCGCTGCTGGCGGATGAGGGTCACAAGGTGTGTGACCTGTACGGAACCTGGGGACCCAAGAAGATGATGTGTCGCGAATACGAAGTTGTGTTGCGCACGACCTTCCTGATCGACAGCCAGGGGAAGATCGCCAGGGTCTTCGAGAATGTCAAACCCGCCGAACACAGCACCGTTGTGCTGGCAGCCCTCCAGAGCCTGTAAGATTAACACAACCCTGCAGTGTGGACCCCACTCTGCCCTGCCCAAATCCTGCGGTTGAAGTCCCCACCCTGCCCTCCCCAAATCTTGCGGATTTAGGGAGGGTTTTCTGCAAGGTGGGGTAGAATCCGGGTATGCCTCCAAGGAGAGCCACTCCCAAGAGTTACCAACGTGCCCGACAACTGCGCCAGGAGTTGACCCCGGCTGAACGGAAGTTGTGGAATGCGTTGCGCGGCAGGCAGCTTTCCGGATTCAAGTTTCGCAGGCAGCACCCCATTGGCGCATTTATCGTGGATTTCTGTTGCCCCGCGGAAAAAATGATCATTGAGATGGATGGCAGCCAACACCTTCATACGCAGGTATATGATCATAGCCGGACAGAATTTCTCGAATCGCAGGGATATCGTCTGATCCGGTTTTGGAATGATGCGGTCATGAATGACCTGCATGCGGTAATTTGCGCCATTGACGAGGCTTTGAAATGCTGAAGACCCCCCACCCTGCAGTGAGGAGGCTGGTTCAAAGCTCATAGCATGATTGTTTTTACTACCAATAATAATCAATCCATTCGTGCAATAACCTGGTATCGTGGGTAATGAGATCATTACGTAGTTTGTTGCCCCAAACATAGTGGAGCGCGTCATACAGATAACCCATATTGAAGATTCGCCGGAATGGAACGAATATTTTATAAGCCGCTTCGATCTCGGAGTCTGAAAGGTCACCAGCGTTCTTATATCCGCGCAGGAAAAACTCAAGCCGTCTTTTTCGTTGAGCGACAGCGTCTTCTCGAACTCCGGTGCCAAAGTTTCCCAGGAACGACGATACATCATATGCACGCCAGCCATACCCGCAGAAGTCAAAATCATAGATGCTCAAATTTCCATCTTTTCTCCTGTGGATGTTACCTGTGTAGATATCCCCATGACAAAGCCCCCAATTCCAGCTTCTGGCTTTAGCTTGAATTTGTTCCTTGAGTTCCTTCACCACATCCTTTAGAAAAGGCAGTTCAATCCCAGGGTTGAATTTGTTGTAGTTTTCTAATAGTTCAATGGACCGATCAAGGAACTGCCGCTCATCGAGCTTCCAGCGTTTGGGAATCATTGGCATAGCATCCAGCATTGTGTGCATGTCCGCGATCAGGTGGCCTATCTCTAATATCTCTCGCTCATCGAGCATGTCGTTGTTGCAGGGGAGACCCTCTGCTTCTGAGAAAAGCACCCCAAACCTGGTACCCTCCGGTGTTTCGATAGGCAGGAGATATTGTCCGTTTTTCATGGTTATGGGATAAGCAACAGATAACCCTGATTGCTTCAAGTGATTTACGACCTCGATTTCAGCTTCAATAGCAACCTGATCGATATCCTTTCTGGCATAGATTTTGAAAAAGGATGATTGATTCCCATTTGTACATTTGTAAATATCATTGAGTCCACGGTATTCAAACATGCACATCGCATCCAGGAGACAACCACCATAGTTATCTCTTATAGTTCGGGTGATTACGGTTTCATCGATAGTAGATCGAACAATAAGCATCTCATTTCCTTGTTCAATGATTATTAAATAACCATCGTTATTGCCTGTTTTTCTTTATCAGCCTAACGAGACTGTCGAAAAACAAGAATACGAACAACTACAGTATAGCCAACAAGCGGACTCAAGGCAATAAGGTTGGTGGAACTCGATTTTTCACCCGAAACACCACCTGGCATATGGCATTCAGACCCTGGTGTTGGGTGTCACGGCAGACCCGGTAACACCCTTATCCAACGGTCAGAGTGTTTTCACCCAACTGGCGGATGGCTTCCTGGTCACCGAGACGGGTGGACCGCACGTTATTTTCGGTTGGGGTATAAGCTATGTGGACGATCTGGTCATTTCCTTCCTCGTTCAGGATCAGGTTCCCAGTGAGCGTCAAACCACCTGCCCGGGCGAAGTATTGCGGGTATTCGTGCCCCTGGCTCCACTCGATGCAGCAGCTTTCTCCGACCCGCAGGGGAAAGGAGGGACGGTATGGCGGGCGGTGCCGGGGCAGGTGTGCAAGCAGGTGCAAGTGTCGCTCCGTTTGCTCGTAAAGAAGGAAGATATCTGCCAAAGTAGAGGGGATAGCAAACCCAATCTGCTTTATGTTTTTTTGCATTGCACACCATCGGAGTAAAAAAACCTCTCCCAGCACTGGCAGAGATCGTTACCTAAATGACAACATACGTTATCTTCTCATCACGCGAAAAAATTCCCACTATTGAGAAGAATCCCGGATTGCCTGTTCAGGGAGTCCAGTAGCTAGCCAGTCCTTGCGTAGTGGAACCAAACCAGACTGTTCCGTCCGGCGCTACCCTGATGACAGCGACATCGCTGATTCCAACCTCTTCATATGGAAAATAATTCCATTCCACACCATCAAATAGTGCCAACCCAATTTCAGTTACCACCCAAACATCATCCCCTTTGCCAGCGGCAACCAGCGAAACCTGGCTGCCTCCCAACCAATTATATTTATCCAGGTGCACCCAATCGCTTCCAGGCGCCGTTTCACTATCCAGGCGGTAGTAAAGCCCATTGTCTTTTGTACCCACCCAGAAGATGTTTGAATGATAGAGGATGGTCTGCACAAAGCTCCTAATTGGCACTCGCGACCATGAATAATCCCGCATTTCAAACAGGGCCGGATCAATTCTTTCACGAGGATCAAAGAAAAGCAGGATGGGTTGGTTATGGTTGTTAAATTGGATTGGGTAGATAATGTTCCAGTAATTATCTTCCACTTCATCCTTCAACAAACTTTCAGGAATTTTAATACTCTTCCAGGTATCATCCGCCAGGTAGCTGACCCCACAAAAATCACTGGTTACCCATAAGACACCATCCGATGAAAATCCCAGGTCATAAGATCCACCAGGATAATCCGGGTATCCAAATTGAGGCTTTCTTTTCCAGGTGGCGCCATCCCATACCGCCACTCCGTAGTCATCATCATATTCATAGGATGCCCAAATCTGCCCCTGGTCATCCTCTGCTATGTGCCTGATGCCACGCAGCCAGCTTAAACCGGCTTTCTTCATATCGCTTTCGTCGCCAAAGTTGCCGCCATACCCATACCATTCATTTCCATCCCAAAATTCCAGGAAAGGTAGGTTGTTTACTCGCACCCAAAGAGAACCGTCCCTGGCAACCAGGTACCAAAACATCGACAGATCTGCAAAAGTCTCGAAATGCTGACCATCAAAGGTCTGTAAACTGCTCATGAAGGCAAAATCGGTGTCTTGTTTTTGCCAGACCCACATCAATCCCTGGGCGTCAAATTGGATATCACGGATGTAATTATCGACCAATTGACCAGTGTTACCATAGACCTGGATGTCATCCGGATTTTCACCCAGTTCCAGGATCCCCTCCGAGCCGGCATAATAAAAAATGCCATCAGGTGAAAAGGTCACGGTGTTCCAAAAGCCCCATTCGTAAAACACGGTTGCCTGCCGGTAAACCGTCCAGCCGTGCTGCATGGTGCGGATGAAATATTCCGGACCGATGAACCATACAGCGCCGTCCGGGTCGGTGACTGCACCATTTATGAATAATTCGGTGGGTAACCCTTGAACATAACTTGGATTCATGATCACCGGCCAGTCCGTGCCGTTGAATTCGCGAAAATAGGTCTTATACTGATAACGCTGCGCTAACCAGGGTGTGCCGCTGGAGGAAAGCCCAAAAGCAGACACTATGCCATCCTTCTCGGGAAGTCTGTAAATATTCCAGGTCTTTCCATCAAAGCGAATGACCCAAAATGGTTGATCAACCCACACATCACCGTTGGGGGCAATATGGATATTCCCGTGCCCGCTACCGGTGAAGATGATCTCGTTTTCGAGGAGCAGCGCTTCCGCCACTTCATAATTGATCCATCCCTGGCTGAAATGGGACAGGCTGTTCTTCTGTGTGATCACCCACGGGTTTCCATCCAGCCCGATCGTCATCTGACCGCACTGGTCGGCTATCAAACCATTATGAGTTCCATATCGCACCCAATTCCCGGCCTCGAACGAGAATACGCCATCCAGGGCGCACAGCCATAATTTTCCATCGCCACCTTCCGCAAAATCCTTCGTAATTCCACTGGATGGTTTCTTGAAGGATTCCCAACTTTCTCCATTGAATTTTTGGATCTCTTCATCTGTGGCAATCCAGGGCACATTATTCGAATCGATGACCAGGCTGCGAAGTATTGCCGCGCTGACCCCATCGGCTTGTGTATAGTTTATGTAAGCTTTGGCTGTCAGATCCCAACGCATGACGCCCCCATAGCCGGTTACCCATAAGTAGCCCTGCTGGTCGAACACCAAATTGGCTTCATCTTCGGTTGGATGCAATTCTTCATTCCTGTAAAATGTCCAAGCCGGCTCAGGGATGGGCGTGGGGGTGGGTGTTGGCGAAACGACCGTAGTTTCTATACCACTTCGCGGTTCTTGTGTATCTGAGATTTGGGACGCAAATAGAAGGCATCCCACCATCCAGGGCACAATAAGTAACAAGAGAATCCTTATTCGCAAACCATGTTTATTGTTTTTCATTGGCCTTTCTTTCTTTTTCCAGCATCGATTTGATACAAGGATACAAGAATTTGGGTGATTTTGCAAGAAGTAAACCTGCCAACTGCTGACAGCGGGGTTGCAAGGAAATTAAAAGGTTGATTAAGGTCGCAAGGCGTTCAGCAGCCAATTTTTAATGTAATTCCTTGCAAATAGTTGTACAATAACGTTGATA
>JBDRQK010000042.1:0-14396 GCA_043826315.1 Chloroflexota bacterium | reverse complement strand
TGGCTATTTCCAGGATGGCAGGACCGTCTGTTGATGTCGGTGTAATGAGTTCAAGATCATTTGAGGTTGTTGCCATTTTTCTCTTTCCATTGCAAGCTTGAGAATATGTTCCACCATCTCTGGATAATCATATCCAGCCTGACGGGCTGCATTTGGAAATCCTGAACCTGGGGCAAGGTCGGGAATTTCGTTGACGTCAATGATGTAAGGGATCTGGTTATGGTAACGAATATCCACACGTCCAAAGTCACGCAATCCCATCTTCTGGTAAGCCTGGATGGCTATTTTCATTACATTCCATTTATCCTGTCTGGAGAGAATAGCAGGACAACGCGCATAAATATTCTGGTAGTAATAGGATTCTGGAACCCATTTTGAGTCATAGCTCAGGATGTGTTCAAGTGGATTTGCAATGGATGAATAATCCATTTCCGTGATCGGCAGTACCTTGACATGCTTATTGCCCCACAGGGAAACAGAAAGTTCCCGGCCGGAGATAAATTCTTCAACCAGGGCAGGTTGGTGGTAGGTTGAAAGAATGTATTCCACCCTTGTCTCCAATTCTTTCTGGTTGGCGATCACGGATTTTAGGTCTATCCCAATGCTGGCATCATCCCAGGCTGGTTTGACTATGGCTGGATAATGATGCAAATAAAACCCGCCAGGTTCTGTAAAAATCTGGTAAGCAGGTGTCGGGATTCCAGAAGCCATTAACCGGATCTTTGTCTTACCTTTATCGATACAAATTGTGTTTGTTCTGGTGGAAGAACCTGTATGTCGGAATCCGAGCTTTTCGATCAGTTGGATGACTTTGGTGGCATCCAGATTATTCCCCCCAAAACCATCGCAAAAATTAAAAACAAAAGCCGTTCTTGGGGAAAACGGCCGCAAAGATTCTTTCAGATCGTCGAGAGAATTTTTTACCTGGATCGGGATGGTCTGATAGCCACAAGATTCCAAAGCATCCTTCAAATGCAAGGCAACATTGGCTGTATCCTGGATGGCGATCAGATCCTTCGGATCACCACAGGTCACATCCTGCTCGACATTATGTAGCAAAAGTATTAGCGGGACATCATCATCCATTTTTTCCGGACCTCCTATTTCAATAATAAAAGGAAAAAGTTTATGACTGAATTTACTTGATAGTACTACAATCTATTAAAAATGCAATGGTTAAGATTGGATTCTTTTTCATTTGATTTTCTCTATCGGTACTCAATTCCTTGTGAGCGTGAATAACCTTCCAACATTCTGATTGTCTCAAATCAGCGCTAGTAGGCGAAGATGAGGGGGCTTAATTCCATTGAAATCTCAGCTCACAAGGGCTAGAAAAAATCGAATCAGATATATAGACAAATGATCTCTTGCATGTCCATAGAATTCTCCTTAATGAGGAATTATTCCTGGCAATTTCATCACCATAGAATATCAAGTGAATTATTAAAGGAATCTCCAACTTGTTGGCAAAAAATAAAAGGTGAGTAGAGATTTTTACAATCGCTACTCACTTTAATATGAACAATAAGTTATTTCTTATTCCGCTTCAGGTTCCGGTAATGCTAATTCTTCGGGCATTTCAGATTCTAGTTCAGCTTCAGGAATAATAGGGTTATTGATCTTTTCCAGGTCTGAAAAACGACCATGAACGAATCCGGTGCCTGCAGGGATGAGCTTGCCTATGATCACATTTTCTTTGAGACCAAAGAGAGGGTCAGTGCTTGAGCTGATGGCAGCCTGGGCCAGGACTTTGATGGTGTGCTGGAAAGATGCTGCTGAAAGGAATGAATCTGTGCTCAGGGACGCTTTAGTAACACCCAGCAGGATCTCAGCAAAACGGGCTGGTTGTTTGCCTTCTGCGAGCAATTTCTCATTGCTGCGGAGAAGCACAAGACGGTCAATGGTTTCTCCGGGTAAGAAGGTGGTGTTTCCCGGACGTGTGATCTGTACTTTGTTTAGCATTTTGCGAATGATGACTTCAAAATGCTTGTCATGAATGTTCTGTCCTTGGGAGCGGTACACCTTCTGGATTTCTGTCATAAGGTACATCTGGCAGATTTCACGTCCTTGGATCTTCAAGATGCGATGTGGATTAAGGGATCCTTCCGTTAATGGCTGACCTGCCTCCACATGGTCGCCTTCTTTTATTAGCAGGCGGGATGTGATCGGGATCTCATATTCAACATCTTCATTTAATTCGTAGGAAACGATTACTTTACGTTTTTCCTCAATTCGCACGCGACCTGCATGAAGTGCTGGAATTGTAGCCTCACCCAATATGGCAAGTATGTCACCTGCTTTGACTTCGGCTTCATCCTTTACAACAATGGTCCATTCTTCCGGAATGTCCATTTCATCCGCGATCATCTCACTATGTTCAACATGCACCAATCTCATATCTGCATATTTTTCAGATTGGATGATATGGATAGAACCTTTGATTTCAGCCACGACCGCTTCACCTTTGGGGGTTTTGCGGGCTTCGAAAAGTTCTTCCACGCGGGGAAGGCCAGTTGTAATATCACCGCCAGCAGCCACACCTCCGGTGTGGAAGGTTCGCAAAGTCAATTGAGTACCAGGTTCTCCGATGGATTGGGCAGCAACAGTTCCTACCGCCGCACCAAGTTCAACCATGTTTCCACGTCCAAGGTCCAGTCCATAACACTTGGCACAGATACCGTGAATCAATTCGCAGGTTAATGGCGAGCGGACAGGAACATCCGTGATTCCTGCTTCTACGATCTTGCGGGTTAACTCACGGTCGAGGATTTCATCTTTTTCTGCCAGGATCTCTCCAGTGTTCGGATCAAGGATTCGCTCACCGGTCAAACGCCCATGCAGACGAACGCTCAATGTTTGCCCGGCAACATCATCACTGGCATGTATTACTGAATATTTTTCTGTTCCACAGTCATATTCATTGATTATCACATCCTGGGCGATATCTACAAGGCGACGGGTCAGATAACCTGCATCGGCTGTTCGCAGAGCTGTATCAGCCAGACCTTTCCGGGCACCGTGGGTGGACATAAAGTATTCAAGAGCTGTCAAACCCTCACGGAAATTGGAACGGATGGGGTAGGGGATGATACGTCCGGACGGGTCGGCCATCAGACCACGCATACCTGCCAATTGCGAGAGCTGGCTAAAACCACCCTTGGTGGCACCGGAGTTAGCCATTGTGGCTAAATTGCCATCCGGATCCATGTATTTTTTTACTGCCAGTGAGACATCTGATGTCGTTTTCTGCCAGACTTGGATGGTACGCTCATTTTGTTCTTGTTCGGTTAGCAAACCACGTCGGAAGTCTTTGTCGATCATTTCAACATCTGACAAAGCTTGATCCACGATTTCAACTTTTTCAGGTGGAATGGTGATGTCTGCTACCGAGAGTGTAGTTCCAGATCGCATGGCAAATTCGAAACCAAGGGTCTTAATGGCATCTGCGGCATCAGTGGTCACTTCCTGTCCGGCCAGTTCATAAATTTCTGCGATAAGGTCCTTGACACCGCCTTTTTCAAGTCTGTCATTGATAAATTGAACCTGCTCCGGAAGGATCCGGTTGAAAATAACCCGACCGACGGTTGTTGTGACCAGGCGTTTATCAGGTTGCAGCATACGAGTGTTTTCCTCGTCATACCAGGTGTTAACCAGCACTTTGATCTCAGAATGGACATCAACCTGGCCGAGTTCAAATGCCAGATTGACTTCATCCATATCCGAAAAATAACGTCCATCACCTTTGTGAGCTTGTTGGTGCATCATTGTCAGGTAATAGACACCTAAAACCATATCCTTGGAGGGGCCAATGATCGGCTCACCATCAGAAGGTTTTAGAAGGTTTTTGGAAGCCAACATGAGAGTTCGCGCTTCCAAAACAGCTTTTTCAGAAAGAGGGACGTGCACAGCCATCTGGTCGCCATCGAAGTCAGCATTGAATGCTGTTGTTACAAGCGGGTGTAATTGAATAGCTGACCCTTCGATCAAGATCGGTTCAAAGGCTTGAATACCCAGTCGGTGCAGTGTTGGAGCACGGTTGAGCAAAACCGGCCGTTCTTTGATCACTTCTTCAAGAACCTCCCAAATTTCAGGACGGTTTCGTTCAATGAACCGGCGTGCGCCTTTCACGTTGGCGGCATAACCATGTGAGACAAGCCGTGAAATTACAAATGGACGGAACAATTCAAGAGCCATATTCTTGGGTAAACCACACTGTGAAAGCTTCAATTGTGGTCCAACTACGATTACCGAACGACCGGAGTAATCCACACGCTTCCCTAATAAGTTACGGCGGAAACGACCTTTTTTGCCTTTGAGCATGTCGCTCAGCGAACGCAATTCACGTCTTCCTCGTCGTGAGAGTGCCTTGCCACGTTGGGAATTGTCGATCAAGGAGTCAACGGCTTCCTGAAGCATGCGTTTTTCATTACGCACGATCACGTCAGGAGCACCCAATTCAAGCAACCTCTTGAGCCGGTTGTTACGGTTGATAACGCGTCTGTAAAGGTCGTTCATATCAGATGTGGCGAACCGACCACCATCCAACTGAACCATTGGGCGCAGATCGGGAGGTATGACCGGTAGGATGGTTAGGATCATCCACTCAGGTTTATTACCTGAACGGCGAAAACCTTCGAGAACCTTTAGCCGGGAGGTGGCTTTTTTTCGTTTTTGCTTTGATTTTGTGGTACGCAGTTCATGCCAGAGGTCCTGGGAGAGCTTGTCCAGATCCAATCGGCGTAGGATATCATAAAAAGCCTCGGCACCCATATCCGCTCGAAAAACCTGTCCCCAGCGGGATTTCAACTCACGATAGCGAGTTTCACCCAGGAAGGTGAATGGTCGCAGTTCTAAAAGTTCATCGCGTTGGCGTGAGTTTAAACTTTTCGAATCGGAAGATTGATCTTCTAGCTTGTTGCGCATCTCAGTCATTTGCTCTTCGGCTTCGACTTTGATGGTGTTGTGATCCATCTTAACCTGTTCGAGTTCGCGCATTTTCTGTTCTTTTAAATCATTTTCGATATTTTCCAATTGTTCTTTAACGTATTTTTGAACCTTGGAAATATGGCTGGCAGCAATAGTTTTACCGGCTTCCACAATAACTTGTTGCGTACTGCCAAACACAAGATCTTCTTTAAGTTCTTTGCCTTTTTCTTCCTGCAGGAAGCGATCCAAACGTTGACCTTCTTGAATGATCGGCTCAAGTTTGGCCGCGGTCTGCTCATCATAGTTTTGTTCAAGAGTAGCTTTTCGTTGCTTTAGGTCAGCAAGACTGGCATCACGAGCTGTTTTTATCTCAACGATGCGTGCATTTATGACCGTGGCTTGTTCACGTTCGGAGACATTGATCTCATCTTCCAGGCGTTTCAAGGCTTTGTTTCGGGCATCTTCATCGACATAAGTAACGATATACTGGGCGAAATACAGAACCCGATCCAGGTTACGGCGGGAAATATCCAACAGCAGACCCAAATAGGATGGGATCCGACGTGTATACCAGATATGAGCAACCGGCGTGGCCAGTTGGATGTGACCCATGCGTTCACGTCGAACGGCAGAACGGGTGACTTCCACACCGCACTTATCACAAGTGATGCCTTTGTAGCGCGGGTTCTTGTATTTTCCACAATAGCATTGCCAATCTCGTGTTGGTCCAAAGATAGCCTCACAGAATAGGCCGTCCTTCTCAGGTCGCAAGCGACGATAGTTAATAGTTTCCGGTTTAAGTACTTCTCCATAAGACCAGCTGCGAATGGTATCTGGTGAAGCCAGACTAATACGAAGCGAAGTTAGCCCCTTAGTTTCCAATGGTCATCTCCTCGTTTTGAATTTTGATTGTTTTTCGTATTGGATATTGCGTTGTGTTCCCTGGCAGGTTGCTGATCATGGTTATCATTTCCATTCCGGGTTTCCCCTGATATTTTCTGGTGCAGTGTTTTGCCAGAGACAAACAAAAGAAAGCGCATGGGTCTTGTTCACAAGCGCTCACCTTAAGAACAGGTAATATTTATAATTCAACGTCCAGCTATTATACTTGTGGGTCAATTTTCCGTCAAGGAGGATGAAGGAGAATCTGCGGGATATGTTGAGTGTAGAACGATCAATTTCAGATCAAATTAACCAAAGAATCTATCCGTATTAGCCATTACCCAACTTGTAGTTGTAGCCCATTCTTCTGCAGCCAGGCAGCGTTTGAATTCAGCGCAGGCATCAACTGTTGCTTGATGACAGCGTAGGTAATCTTTGAACAATATCGGGTGCGCTGGTCGTGTCGTCCCTGAATGCGTTTGTGAATATTGGCATCACAGTCTCCACCTCTCTGGCGAATAGCCTTTTATCCCACTCCTGGTTGGATTTATTCACACCGGGTGGGATATTATGATCGTGGATGAGCCCCCTGAACCGGATCAACCTAAACCCAGCATATCTGAGAAAAGCTTATTATCAAAAGCAGCCACAGTGATCTGGTTATTGATACGGTCCTTTCCAGCCAGTCCCGGAACTACCGTTGAGCCGATGTGATCGATGCATAGAGCAGATGGACCCAGGGCACTTTGTTGTGTAAAGGTTATCTCCAGGAATAACAGAGGCCAATTAGTCTGGTAAGCTTGAATCATTGCCATCGATTGATATTTCCCATTCTTGATTTGTAATAAAAAGGTTATTTGTACCAGGGTAAGGTTCTTGAGCAGGCGTTTTTTATTAATTAGGATTTATTTTAACCATCAAACTCAAGGAGAGTGAGAATATCTTGCAGGGCTGCATCGAATATTTCTTGCATAATATTAGAGTCCACCTGGTATTTTCCGCCAAAGGACCCATCGCCAAGAACCAAGCGGGAGCGTTTTGCACCCAAGATGCCGGGCACTGAGGGTGGAATCTTGTCTTCTGAGGGCAGGTCACTGACTATTGTGAAAGGGAAAGCTTCCAACCAGTTGGCGTGAGCAGGTTTGATCTGGTGTTTTTCAGCAATGTTCAAGACACTGTGGGCTGTCCACCATGAATACCACGCCAGGTGCAGGTCGATCATCTGGCTGGCAAGTTCCGCCAGGCGTGCACGTGCCCCGTCATTACCCACGTGTCCGTTTAATAGCAGTATCCGGCGAAAACCCTGTCCGTATGCCGAGCGCACCAGATCCTCTATTGCATCCAGCAGGGTAGTGATGCGAAGACTTAAGGTGCCAGGGTAATCTAAAAAATATGGTGAGCTGCCGAAATTTAGAGGTGGTGCCACCAGGATGCTGGTCTGCTGGGCTGCTGAATCCGCCAGAGCTTGTGGAATGCGCACATCCGTAACCAGACTTAAGTAACCGTGTTGTTCGGTTGCTCCAATGATCAGGATCAGGCGGTCATCGTTCTTTAGGTAGGTTTCAATATCCATCCAATTCAAGTCTTCCATGCGCATATTTTTTTTCTCCAGAACAACCTGTATTCTTGCCAATTCAAATGAAGAATAAAGGGAATAAAGGGGTGCACATTCTTATGCACCCCTTTGAGCGAATTTATTTATAGGACAATATTTACCAGACGTTTGGGAACAACAATAACCTGGCGGGGTTCTTTTCCACTCAGAAATTTTAAGACAGCCGGACTTGCCATTGCAATTGCTTTTGCAGCATCATCATTAATATCTGCCGGGACGGTTATGCGATCACGCAGTTTGCCATTGACTTGAACGATGAGGGTGATCTCCTGTTCAGCAGCAGCATCCTGATCTACTTTGGGCCAGGGTTGCGTATGGATCGAGTAAGGCTTGCCAATAATCTGCCACAGCTCCTCAGCTACGTGGGGACAAACCGGTGCCAGCATCAGCAAATAGATGGTGACAGCCTCCTGCCAGGCAGGTGTACCACCTGCGCCAGACTCACGGGCTTTAAACATCTCGTTCATCAACTCCATCAAGGCTGAGACAATCGTGTTAAATTCAAATGTCTCAAAATCGCGCGTAACTTGCCTCAAGGTCTGGTGGACCTTTCGGCGTAATGCAACCAATAACTCAGGGTCTGGATTCTGGGGAGAGCCTGGTTCGGTTATTGCACTCCATACACGTCTCAACCAACGCACGGTACCATCGATGCCGTTTGAGTTCCATGGTGCGCCCATGTCCCATCTGGCAAAGAACATCAGAAAGGCACGTACCGCATCAGCCCCGTAGCGATTGACCAATATATCCGGTGCAACTACATTGCCTCTGCTCTTTGACATTTTTTCATGGTCTTCACCCAGCACCATACCCTGGTTGCGCAATTGGGTCATAGGTTCACGACCTTTCATGACACCCATGTCGCGTCCCGCTTTATGGAAGAAACGGGTGTAGATCAGGTGCATATTGGCATGTTCGATTCCTCCAGTGTAAGAATCAACAGGCATCCAGTAATCATATTCAGCCGGATTAAAAGGACCCAGATCATATTTCGGGCTCAAGTATCGCAGGTGATACCAGGATGAGCACATGAAAGTGTCCAGTGTATCGGTCTCTCGCACGGCAGGCTTGTTGCACACCGGGCAGATAGTGTTTTTCCAGGTGGGGTGCAGTTTGAGTGGTGACTCACCGGTGGTTTTCCACTCAACATCATCCGGCAACAGCACGGGTAATTGATCATCAGGAACAGGATTCCACCCGCACTGTTCGCAATTGATCATGGGGATGGGTGCACCCCAGTATCTTTGACGTGAGATCAACCAATCATGAAGTTTGTAATTTGTAGAAGCTTTGCCTGTACCTTTTTCTTCCAGGAAACGGATGGCTGCAGTTACAGCCTGATCTGCTGGGGTACCGGTCAATGGGCCGGAGTTGACCATTGTGCCTGAGGCTGGTACAGATTCAGTCATACTAGCTCCATCCAGGGCGTCCAGTTCATCGGGTTGGATCACAACCCGCACTTCCAACCCATATTTTCGGGCGAATTCGAAATCACGCTGGTCATGGGCTGGCACTGCCATGATGGCACCTGTTCCGTAGCTCATCAAAACATAATCAGCGATCCAGATCTGGATCTTTTCTGCATTGACCGGATTGATTGCAAAGCTGCCGGTAAATACTCCGGTCTTGTCCTTGCCAATTGCTTCTCTTTCTATATCCGATAGTCGGGTAGCCTGTAATTTATATTCCTGGATAGCCTTTCTTTGTGAAGGAGTGGTAAGTTGGTCAACCAGCGGGTGTTCGGGTGAGAGAACCATAAAGGTGGCTCCCCAAAGAGTGTCCGGACGGGTGGTGAAAACCTCGAGAGGATCTTCCTGTTCAGTCTGGAAGATGACCGAAGCACCCTGGCTTTTACCGATCCAGTTGGTTTGCAGGGTGCGTACACGTTCCGGCCAATCCATCCCGGAATAATCGAGCAATTCTTCAGCATATGCGGTCGTTCGAAAAAACCACTGGTCAAGGTCCTTCTTAATGACCGGGGTTTCACAGCGCTCACAATGCCGGTCATCCCCCCAGACCTGTTCCCTTGCCAGTGTGGTGTTGCAATTGGGGCAGAAGTCCACGGGGGACATTTTTCGATATGCCAGCCCATTCTTAAATAGCATGCTGAAGAACCATTGGGTCCAACGGTAAAATTCGGGATCAGCTGAAATGGCTTCACGCCTCCAATCCCACATGGCTCCCATCGAGCGTAATTGATTACGCATTAATTCAATATTCTTATAAGTCCATTGTTTTGGATGGACCTTGTTTTTGATGGCGGCATTTTCAGCTGGCAATCCAAAAGCATCAAACCCGATCGGGAACATGACGTTAAAGCCATTCATACGCATGAAGCGAGCCCGGGCATCACTGGGTGTCATCGCATACCAGTGACCAATGTGTAGATCACCGGAAGGATACGGTAACATGGTCAGGGCATAATGTTTAGGCTTTTCAGTATCTATGTTGGCATCATATAAACCATCTGCCTGCCATTTTTTCTGCCATTTTGCTTCAATTTTCGAAGGCATATAACCTTCGTTGATTTTTCGATTTGTTTTCATTTTTTCTGCCTCATATAAATAGTTGCTGTGATAAAAAATTTAATCGAATAGATGATCAATAATTCCAGGCTGGAGGTGCACGAGAAGGCAGGATTTCTCCAATACGGGAATTACGGTTTTATTATTTTCCGATTTCATGTATTACCTCCGTTTATGGTATTAACATAAAAAACCTTCATCCACACAGGGACGAAGGTTCTTGGAAAGATTCTCCGCGGTACCACCCTGGTTACCCTTGAAAAAGTTCAAAGATCACTCTGGGGCGCAATAACGGGCTTTTACCGGCGTTGACTACTGCATTCACCAACGCAGTCTCCCTTACGGGTGCCAGGCGAGTTCGGTCTTAAGATGGCGTTCCGCTTACACCTTGATGGGCTTTCACCTCTCTCTCCCATCTCGCTGGTTGGATGACCTACTACTCCTGACTGACTTTTACATATTGGTCGTTCTGTGGACCCAGAGGGATTCGAACCCTCGACCTTCTCAATGCCATTGAGACGCGCTCCCAACTGCGCTATGGGCCCAGACGATGGATTTGTTCTGTTTACAATTCGTCGGCTATTTTAACCGCAATTGGGTCATTCGTCAACCAATCAACAACCTGAACAATGGACCTGAGGGGATTCGAACCCCTGACCTCCTCAGTGCGATTGAGGCGCGCTCCCAACTGCGCTACAGGCCCGTAGATGAACCGATTGTATCTGTCCCACTGATGACTGTCAAGCCAGTGCTTTGAGGGTAGTCATTTGTTCTCATTATTCTGGGAAAAATCGACCCTTATGATTAATAAAAAAAGAGTTAATTTGTGGTTTAATAAACCTCGATGTACAGTTGAGAAAATTCAAATTATGCCAATCTGGGGGGAAGCAATCAGCCTGATCAGGGAGTATTCATGAGAGATGAACCTAAACCAGATTATCGCATAGCAGACCTGGATGCCTCCGAGCGTCCACGGGAACGTCTTGCTGAAAGAGGTGCAAAGAGCCTTAACAAAGCAGAGCTCTTGGCCATTCTGCTTCGTACTGGTGTGCCTGGAGAAAATGCAATTCAAGTTGGTCAACGCCTCTTGGATAAATTTGGCGGATTGGAAGGTATCCAGCGCGCCTCATTGGCGGAGATATGTAATCAGCATGGGGTTGGCGCAGCAAAAGCTGCCCAGATCAAAGCGGCGATTGAGTTGGGAAGCAGATTGAAGAAAGGGGAGAGTGAAACCAGGGCTACCATTGGTAGTCCGCAGGATGTAGCTGATAGATATCAATATGATCTTGCCGAACTGGAGCAGGAAGTATTGATGGTGATCCTGCTTGACACCCGTAATCATATCCTCGAAGATATGGAAGTTTATCACGGATCAGTTAATTCATCCCAGGTACGTGTGGCAGAGATTTTTACACCTGCTGTGCGTAGAAATGCACCTTCCTTGATCGTTGTTCATAATCATCCGAGCGGTGATCCCACTCCCAGTCCTGATGACATAGCTATGACACGCGCTATTGTGCAGGCAGGAAAAATATTGGATGTGGATGTCCTGGATCATATTATTATAGCCAGGCATGGATATGTGTCTCTAAAGGAGCGTGGTCTTGGTTTTGTTTAACAATGTTAATGAACAGAATTAATCGAATCGTATTTCGAAATGCGTATAATCACCGCTTGGATCTTCCCATACTAAACTCAAATCGTCAACTTGACTCCTGCGTGGTCCAAATTTCACAGCTTCTACAAAACGTTTGAGAAATTCCGGATTTCCTTCTGCAATGGTTTCAACCTGGCTGTAGCCAACATTTCGAACCCAACCGAACAAGCCGAGTTCTTTCGCTGTGTGCAGCACATAAGACCGAAATCCCACCCCTTGTACCTTGCCACGCACAACTAAGTGAATACGTCCTATTTCCGGAAAGTTTTGAGTCATAAATCCTTTATGTCCCCTCTGGTTCCTGTTTCTTGATTATATTCAAAAGTGGAATCAGAAGGATCAATAATAATAAGAACAAGAAGATCAGAATATTGGATATATTCTGCTGGAGTGTATTATTAAAAGTTGCCTGCAGCCAATCATTTTCCAACTGGTTGAGGGTTTTTCCAAAAGCAGTTTTTACACCTTGCTCACAATCAAACCCTCCGGTATAAGCCTGGATCAGTTTTTCCATCCCAGATTGACCATAATTCTTCAAGAGGAAAGAAATAAAAGAATTGGCTTGAGCATAAGCCAGGGTGTTTAATGCAGGATCTTGTGGAAAACTGGAGCAAAGTGTACCAAGTGAGATCATTAATTGTTTTCCCATAGCATTTGCAAGGGCAAAATCATATTCGGGATTTGTAGAAATATCAACCTGGGTGGCTAATCCCTCCCTTAACCAGGTGGGCAGCAGAGAACTGGCGTTACCTGTTTTTCGATAAAGAAGCAGGTGAGTCAATTCGTACAGTAATTGCTTTTCCATATCCGCTTTCTGATCAATTCCCGGAGCAATCGAAACCATAAGGACCTGTGATTGTGGGGTGCTCTTTGCTTGTCCACCAAGCGCTCGGCTTTCCTGAAGGTTGGTTTCGGTTGCGTATAGGTATAATTGAATGGGTTCTTCCACGGAGATTGAGAGTAAGCTGCTTATTCGAAGGATATTCCGGTCCATGATTTCGAAGGCGTCTTTCCCATATTCCATATTTCCGGAATACCAATTCACTTCGACCAAATCGTTTTTCAGCGTTTGCCATGGGAAGCGGTTATCGGTATATTGAAAATAATATTCCTGGCTGTTATAGGTCTCCCCATTGTTCAGATTCAAAGTGTACCAGTAAGATATATCTGCAAATGGATGGATGGGATTTTGCTGGATATCATAGGAATAGTTTATTTGACCTTTTGAATCCATAAAGACCAGGATGCCACGTGGGTCCTTTTCGTCATCAACACGAAAAAAGATGAATATCTCCTTGATACTTTCGGGTTCCAGAAAAAGAGCAGAGAATAATATCTCACGACCATAAGTGTGACTTACCTGCACATTCGTTATTTTTTCCAATGTTTGCGCTGCAACAGAATTAGATGATAGAAAGAGTATCATTAAAATAATAATAGAGTGAACGACAGGACGCTTCATAGATTATTTCCCTAAAAAGAATATGATCGGCGTAAGAGTTAGTGGACTGAGCACAGTGGTGATGAAAACAATGGCAGTGACCAGGGTTGGTTCCAGGTCATATTCGGTTGCCAGTATTGTAGTTATTACTGCGGTCGGTAGCGCTGAATCGGTAATCCCTGCCTGCCTGGAAGATCCTTTCAATCCAAACAATATGCTTACTACCAAACCTATTATGGGACCAATAACGAGACGCATAAAAACGCTGAAGGTTATGGCTTTAATGTTCTTATGCCATTGTGCCCGTTCAAGTTCTAAACCCAGCATTATGAGCATACAGGGTATGGCACCCGCGGATAAGAGGTTTACTGTGCGATACACAGGAGAAGGCATGATCCAACCAGTTTGGATGATGATCAGAGCGATGATTATAGCGTAAATTGTGGGTAGCTTGAGCATACCCAACAAGGCATCCTTAAAATTCAAATGACCCATGGATGCTATCAATACTCCCAATGTATTAATTAGTAAAGCAAAAGTAATGTAAAAAATGGAAGCATACGCCAGTGCTTCCTGTCCAAAAGCAAAAGAGATCAGTGGAAGTCCGTAGTTTCCACTGTTTGCGAAAATACTGGTCAGTAAAACAGCCATAAGGATCGGTCGATCCAGTTTTAGAAAATACCCACCCAGAATTGTCAGAAACCCGGAAAGCAAGACAGTGACGATTGCAAACCCGGAGGTTCTTAAGATATCAACAAGAGAGAGCTGGTTCCCGATGAGGATATCCAGAACCATGATTGGGTAAAGAACATAAAAAATGATTCTTCCAAATGATCGAGGTTCGATGTGGAGAAATTTGCCGAGGAGAAAACCTGATCCACTAATCAAAAGGATGGGTAGCAGGTTGTTTGCAAAGATTGGAAATAATTCTGTCAATGCTGCTCCATGAAAGTTTTCTTATTTAACCATAACCCAAATTAAGAAAATTTGCATACCGTAGGTTGGCTCAAGATGGGTCGAGTGATTGAAACCTATCCGATCCTTCACCAGGTTCTTGCCAATAATTGATTATGAAGAAATATTAATAATCAATATCTTTAGATCGGGTTTAGAATTATAGACTTAGATACCCAGATTGATTTCATCTTCGATTTCATCGTTGTCTTCAAGATCGAAAAGTGTAAACGAAGCCATCAGGTTGGTCAGTTTTAAATTTTCTAAAGCCTCATCCAAAAAATCCTCTTCATCAGGATCATCGATCCTGAGAATGAATTCTTCCAATTCTTCGCTAACGCCTTCTCCACCAATCTGGGAGAGAGACCAAAGAAGGGCATGCCAGATTTCTGGATC
>JBDRQK010000041.1:0-2522 GCA_043826315.1 Chloroflexota bacterium | reverse complement strand
CGCTGGTTCTTGAGAGCCTGCTGCAAATCGGCTGCCTGTTGTTTGTCTCCAGTTCTGCGGTGACTGATGAGATCAAGGATATTGCAGGAAACCTGGGACTGGCTGATTATTTTATGAGATCGGGCGGCGATATCTATGGTTCATCCCCCGGTTTCAACAAGGGCAGTCAGCATGCAGAATTTATTTGTGCCCAACATAATTTGAGAAGGGATGAGCTTGTGTTCGTGGGAGATGACCCGGCAGATATCCGCCTGGGTCAGGCTGCCGGTGTGTTCACCATCGCCCGGGCAGGCACGTATTCTTCTGCTGAACTCCAGACTTATAAACCGGATGCCATTATTAGTTCATTGGATAAATTGATCACTTTACCCGGGCTTTCTTTTGTGAAATATGACAATCAATCAATTCCAGCTTGAACCTTAACTTTTTTTGTTATTTGGATGAATGATCGAATCAAAGGGAGTGGTCGGGGGGTGGTAGTGATGCGCAACACAACTACCACCACATCTTCCCCGAACCAAAAGGAAGAAATAAAGGAGAAAAAATGCAATATAGTTCACCTGTAATTATTGCCGAGTTTTGCCAGAACCACAAAGGCGATCGGGAGGTGCTCTCAGACATGGTCTGGGCGGCTGCTGAAGCTGGCGCAACCTTTGCCAAGATCCAATCCATGCTGGCGGATGACCTGACTTATCGGGAGAGATTTGAGACTGGTGAATGGGATGGAGAGCGTCAGGTTACCATCAAAAGACCTTATCAGCCAGAATATGACCGTCTGAAACCGATGGATATGAGTGATGAGGATCATGTTTGGTTTGGCGAAGAATGCAAGCAGGCTGGTATTAAACCGCTCACCACGGTGTTCTCGCGTTCGCGTATCCCCTTTATTTCCAGCCTGGATTGGGAAGCAGTCAAGATCGCCAGTTATGATTGTGCCAGCCTGCCCATGCTGCAGGAGTTGAAAGACAATTTCAAGCACCTGTTCATTTCCACAGGGGCAACCTATGACTCTGAGATCCAAAAGGCAGCCGATCTTTTGCAAGGAACCCCTTTCAGCTTCTTACATGCGGTCACCATTTACCCCACCCCTTTGAACGAATTTCACCTGGCTCGCATGGAATATTTACGCCAGTTCACCGACTCGGTCGGTTTGAGCGATCACAGCCTGGTGGCACGTGATGGCATTAAAGCCTCGTTGGTTGCACTCAGCCTGGGAGCCAATGTGATTGAAAGACATTTTTCTATCCTACCGGCAGATGCCACCAAAGATGGCCCGGTATCAATTAACCCCAGGCAACTCAAGCAACTGGTGGATTTCAGCCTGATGCCCAAGGAAATCCAGGCGGAGATCGTGCACCTTGAGATCCCGGAATACGAACAGACTTTGGGTTTGACCAGGCGCGACCTCAGCCTGGCAGAAGAACTCAATCGTGATTATTACCGTGGTCGTTTTGCCAGCCGGGTGGGCAAGGAGATCATCTACAATTGGGAAGATAAACCGGTATTCCCAGTCCAGGAAATGGCTGGAGAAAATTAATAAGTAAACAGATTACTTGATTTTACAAGGATTGTATGATGACCGAAACCAGAAAACCCAATATTTTAGGCGTGATCCCTGCCCGCGGGGGCTCAAAATCTGTTCCCCACAAGAACCTGGCGCCTCTAAACGGCAAACCGATGATGGTTTACACGATCGAGGCAGCCCAGAACAGTCGGCTGATGACCCATTTCGTGGTCTCATCTGAAGATGAGAAGATCATCCAGGTTGCCCGCCAGTACGGAGCACCAGCGCCTTTTGTCCGTCCGGCAGAATTTGCAACGGATGAAGCTCCCAGCCTGCCGGTCGTCCAGCATGCCGTCCGCGAGATGGAAGCCAGGTTGAATATTATGTTTGATTATGTTGTTATGCTGCAAGCCACCTCCCCCTTGCGGACCGGGGCTGACATTGATGCCGCCCTGGAGAAATTGATCAGCACCGGGGCAGATTCGGTGGTCAGTGTAGTACGCATTGCCCATCATCACCCGGCCCGGATGCGATTTATAGAAGACGACCTACTGGTGCAATTGCCGATGGGTGAACAAAAAGAGTTGCAACGTCGACAGGACTTGCCCCCGGTTTACATCCGCAATGGTGCAATTTTCGCCACCAGGCGTGAGGTGGTCATGGAGAAAAACAGTTTCCTGGGCAAGGTCAGCCGCCCGTATCTCATGCCGGAAAGCCGTTCAGCCAATGTGGACACGAAATTCGACTTCCTTGTAGTGGAAGTGATGATGCAGCACCCGGAAAAAGTGGAAGACTAAGAACTCCACCCGGAAGGGCAACAGGAAATAATAAAGGAAATCATGCGTAAAGGACAAAACCCCGCCAAATCAATTGACAAGGTCGTTAAACCTGAACGGATCACCGTTGCCTTGCTTAATTACATTCCCTTCCTGTCTGGTTTCTATGCAGAAGCATTGGATGTGCTTAAAATCAGTCTTTCTTCCATGCGTAATGCTGCCGGGCTGCCATTCGACTTGCT
>JBDRQK010000040.1:0-2090 GCA_043826315.1 Chloroflexota bacterium | reverse complement strand
GAGATTGATGTCGACGGGAAGATTATCGCGGTCTTTTCGCTGCGAGGGGGGTCTGGTGTTTCAACGCTCTCAGCAAATATTGCATGTGGAATGTCAAGTCTGTGGGGTTGTGAAACTGTGTTAGCGGATATTAATCTTACGGCCGGTCAAAGTGCGCTGTTCTTGAATCTGCCTTTGAAGCATTCGCTGGCAAATATAGCCGATGTGCCAATTGAGGAGATTGATCTTTCTTTGCTACAGAGCATCTTGCTTGGCGATCATGGGAAGACCAAAGTCCTGGCGGCTCCTCCCAGGCCGGAATTTCGGGATAAATTCACCGGGGAGAAGGTCGGCTATATCCTGAATATGCTCAAACGGCAATATGAATATATCGTTTTGGACCTTCCACACGATTTCTCCGAAACAACTTTGGCTGCCCTGGACGTATCTGATGAAATTGTCCTGATCCTGACCCCGGAAATTGCTGGAGTCCGATCAGCTCTGATGGCACTTCATACGTTCAGCAGCCTTGAATATTCCGCAAATCTTGTTAAAGTGATGTCTAACTGGATTTTTGAAAACCAGGGGATCGGGATTGAAAAAATCGAGAGTATTTTGCGCAAGAAAGTAGACCTCGAAATTCCATTCGCTGGTCAGATTATGCTTCCGGCATTGAATTACGGGTTGCCGGTCGTCCTTTCTCAGGCGGATTCGCCGATGGGTGCGTTATTTGAGGACCTGGCATTTGCCTTAAGTAAGCCGGAACATAACCGCTCGACTCCTGAAAAGCCGACAGATGCTTGGCAGCGTGTTGCCAAACGGGTCAAGCGCCGGCGTCAAAAGATTGGTTAACCGAAATCTGACCTAACATAACAGGTCGAGTCGGATGGGGGATAAGATGTGCTTTGATGGCACATCTTTATTATTGATCCCATATGCCGTCTTGGGTGTGTTGAAATTTCCTGGTGACTATTTAACGCTGAGGATTTTCAGCCAAGCCAATCCCGAGACCTCTTCCCCAGGTATCAAATTTCGCGGATGACGATAAGTTAATTTCCTTCTTGACTATTAATAATCTGTTAATGTATAATGAAACCACTTTCAGAAAGTGCTTTCATAATCACTGCTGAAGTGAAATAGATATGCCAATAGATCAAGACCCAACGATTTACTCCGTGGCAAAGAAAGCCAATGTCAGCATAGCGACAGTGTCTAGGGTATTAAATGCGCCGCACCTGGTCAAGCAGGAAACGCGTGACAAGGTGTTGGGCGCAATTGATCTGTTGGGCTATGTTCCCAAAGCCGCCGCACAGGCATATGCCACAAAGCAATTAGGCCGGATTGGCATATTGACACCATTTTTCACTCATCCTTCCTTCTCGCAGCGAATGCGGGGCGTGGGATCCATCCTGGCAGATAATGCCTATGAGATGGTGATCTATCCGGTAGCTTCCCTCAATCAAATTTATCATTATCTTGAAACCATCCAGTTGAACCGCAGGCTGGATGGTTTGATAACTATGGCGCTTTCGATCGATGATGTGACAGTAGATCGTTTCGTGAGAAATGGCTTTCCCGTCGTTACGATCGAGACCAGCCACCCTGGGTTGAGCAGCGTTTTTGTGAACAATTTTCTTGGTGGGAAACTGGCAGCCGAATATCTATTGGCCAAGGGGCATACTTTTTTTGGTTTCGTTGGAGATGGCGAACTGCCCGATTATTCGCTTCGCCCTAGTGATGAACGGTTCCGAGGATTTACAAGGACCCTGGCTGAAAATGGGATTGAGATCCTAGATGACTATATCATCAATCCCTTGCCCCGGAGTGTCCATAAAATGGCTAAAGCGCTGCTTGATAGACACCCACGCCCATCAGCAATCTTTGCCTCCAGTGATGAATTGGCAATTCAAGTGATGATGATCGCTCGACGGAAAGGGTTGCATATCCCAGACGAGCTTGCAGTCATCGGTTTTGATGACCTGGATTTCGCCGGACACATCGGGTTGACCACTGTAAATCAGCAGCTGGATGAATCCGGGATATTAGCAGCAAATACAGTTCTGGACCAGATTAAAACCCAGGAAATTGTGAATGAAAATTTTGAATTGGAA
>JBDRQK010000039.1:0-2775 GCA_043826315.1 Chloroflexota bacterium | reverse complement strand
CTGGTTCACAGTAGCACGAACAGGTTCCAGTGATATTTCTTTTTGCTGGATCTTTCCCAAAACACGTGCAGCGGCTGCGGCACCCTGGGCAACTGAGGCGGGAATATCTTTTGGACCCTGAGCACAACCAGCGATATAAATACCATCAGTCATCGTGGCAACTGGATCCAATTTTGGGTGTCTTTCAATATACCAGTCATCTGAACTGCATGAAATGCCAAACAATTTAGCCACTTCTTTTGCATCATGACGTGCCTGTAAACCTGAAGAAAGAACGACCATATCCACAGGGATACGACGTTGCCTGCCAATAAGCGTATCTTCAACTTGCACCACAAGTTTTCCTTCTTCTTCAGGTATCCTGGCAACGGATGAAATTTCAGCCACCTTTCCCCGGATAAAATTGGTACCTTCCTCTAATAAGCGGTTGTAAAATTCTTCATATCCTTTGCCTGGCGTGCGCATATCGATGTATAAGTTATATACTTCAGCACCAGTTCGTTCTTTTACAAGATGGGCAAACTTTAAACTCTGCATGCAGCATATGGATGAACAGTATTTATTGTAATTCTGATCCCGGCTGCCAACACAGTGGACTATTGCCACAGCTTTGGGTGCAGTCTTCCCGTCTCGTAAGACGATTTCTCCTCCTGTAGGGCCAGCTGCATTACTTAAGCGCTCAAATTCCAGGCTTGTATACACATTTTCCAGTCGTCCATACCCGTATTGAGGAATACGTTTTGCGTCAAAAAGATCATAACCGGTTGCTAGGATGATATTTCCAACCTGAATTGAAATCTCTTCATCTTTCTGTTCAAAATCGATCGAGCCAGGTGGGCAGAATTTTTCACAGGCTTTGCATGTGCCTTTAAGGAAATATGTACAATTGGCTGCATCAATCACTGGATATTTTGGTACTGCCTGTGGGAAAGGTGTGTAAACAGCTTTCCGATTAGCCATCCCAACTTCATAGACTTCATCCAGCACCTTTTTGGGGCATTTTTCCCAGCAAATACCGCAACCTGTGCAAGTGTCGGTATTTACATAACGGGCTTTTTTATTAACGGTTACATCAAATGCACCAACATAACCTTCCACCTTGGTAATTTCACTCCAGGTTAATAGAGTTATGTTGGGATGATTTCCAACCTGTACCATTTTAGGTGTGAGAATGCACGCTGAACAGTCGAGTGTTGGGAAAGTTTTGTCAAATTGTGACATATGACCACCGATGGATGGCTCTCTTTCGACCAGATATACATGAAAACCTGCATCAGCAATTTCCAGTGCTGCCTGGATACCAGCTATCCCACCCCCGACTACCATCGTATCTGGGTGAATGGGAACGCGTAAAGGTTCGAGCGATTCATGATGGGCAACTCTAGCGACACCACCCGATACAATGGCTTTAGCTTTCTCCGTTGCAGCATCTTTGTCTGTATGGACCCATGAATCTTGCTCTCGAATGGAAACAAGCTCAACAAGGTATGGGTTTAATCCTGCACCTTTACTAGCTGTGCGAAAAGTTGCTTCATGTAAATGCGGAGAACAAGCCGCAACAACCACACGAGTCAGTCCAAGCTCCTTGATGTCTTTTTGGATCAATTCCTGCCCCAGGCTGGAGCACATGAACTTGTAATCCCTCGAGATTACGACACCATCAGAGTCCAACTCCTCTCCCGCCCATTTGCTTACCTCAGCGACGTTGACAACTCCTGCAATATTGGTACCGCAGTGACAAACATATACACCAATTTTTTCAGTCATAAGCACCTCTCCTGTTTGTTTAACCTGTCTTGTAGATTTCTACTCATCAGGGAATAAAAGATTTGAATATGATGGGATGATAAAAACAGGAAGATATTCATCATTCAACCTTCACCTGTGACCTTTCGATCGCATTGGGAATCACTTCCTTGTTGATCCCGAGACTCTTGGGCGTACATCCGAATGCAGTCCCCATAAGTTGAGTAAAATAGACAACCGGGATTGAATAATTTGTGCCAAATTCATGGTTTACCTGGCGTTGATAGACTTCAAGGTTCACATTACACATGGGGCAGGTCGTGGCAATTATTTCAGCATGGCTATTTACTGCATCCTGTAAGAGTTTTTCCACCATGTCGAGAGCAGCATGGCGATTGGTAATGATCAAGGAAGCACCGCAGCAGCGGGTTTTTGAGCCATATTCAACAGGTTCTGCCCCGAGTGCCGATAATAGTTCTTCGAAATAACGTGGATTCTCTACATTTTCATCTTGCTTGCGTGGGCGCACCAGCTGACAACCATAATATGGAGCCACTTTCAGGTTGTTGAGTGGGTTGGTGACACTATTCCGAACGGCATCCAATCCAACATCTTCAATAATTACTTCGATCAGGTGTCGCACTTTCATTTTGCCAGTTGCATGTAGATGATCTTCTTCAAGGGCAAAATTGATATGTTCAGCCAGATCAGGATCAGATTTAAGATATTTGTTTGTAGTGTAAGCATTTTTGAAACAAGCACTGCAAGGGGCAACGAAATCTTCAAGGCCGGTTTTTTCAGCGATTGCAAGATTTCGTGCTGATAGAGTGTAAGCCAGGAGTTCGTCCACAGGAAAATAGGCAGTGGCTCCACAACAATTCCAATCCTCAAGTTCTTTGAGTTCCAGCCCCAATCGTGAGGCTGTTTCGAGAGTGGAAAGATGGTAACTCTTGCCCAAACTTTCAAGAGAGCAGCCTGGATAATAAGCATATTGTTTCATGATGTCTCTCCCAGGGGAATGATCCTTCT
>JBDRQK010000038.1:0-3458 GCA_043826315.1 Chloroflexota bacterium | reverse complement strand
ATCGCCAGCCCGATCAGCTACCTGACCGGCGCCAGGCGCAGTGACCAGCAAGCCTTCATCGTGCGAAGCGAGCTTGAACCTGGTATCCACTTGTTGCGCTGCAATACCTACCACGCCTTGCACCGATCATTCTTTCATCGTGTTTTCAGCTTCCTGGGTTTCATGGTATCGTCCTTTATTGCTGGGTTGAGCGTTCACAAGGTGGACCTGGTGTGGGGTACCTCACCTCCCATTTTTCAGGGTTTCACCGCCTGGCTGCTGGCGGGTTTGAAGGGTGTACCCTTCCTGTTCGAGGTGCGCGATCTCTGGCCTGAATTTGCCATTGCAGTGGAGGTGCTTACCAATCGGGCTCTTATCCGCCTGTCCTTGTGGCTGGAGAGCTTTCTCTACCGGCACGCAGACCGGGTCATTATCAACAGCCCTGGTTATGAAACGCATGTCCGCCAGCGCGGTGCCCGGCATGTCGAACTGGTGCCCAACGGCGCCGACCCGGCCATGTTCGACCCTTTGGATAGGGGTGAAACTTTTCGCAATCTTCATCATCTAAACGATAAATATGTAGTGCTGTATGCCGGCGCACACGGAATGTCCAACGATCTGGGTGTGCTGCTCGAATCTGCCCACCTTCTGTCGGACCTGCCCGGCATCCAGATCGTGCTTCTGGGAGACGGCAAGGAAAAAGCCAACTTGCAGGCACAGGCAGCCGCCTTGAATTTGAGCAATGTCAGTTTCATCGCTTCCGTTCCAAAGGACGAGATCACCGGGGCGATGGCAGCCTCCGACGCTTGTGTAGCCATCCTCAAACCGGTACAAGCCTACAAGACCACCTACCCCAACAAGGTCTTCGACTACATGTGCGCCGGGCGTCCGGTGGTTTTGGCGATTGACGGGGTCATTCGTGAGGTGGTTGAGGCCGGGGATTGCGGCATCTTTGCAACACCTGGTGACCCGGCTGCCCTTGCCCAGGCAGTTCGCTCGCTGGCAGAAAACCCGCAGCGTAGCCGGGAGATGGGTCTGAACGGACGCCGCTACATTGAAGCCAACTTCAATCGTCCGCTTTTGGCTGAAAAACTGGCCATGCTCATGGAAGATATGCTCAAGAAATAAGTCAAATAATTGTCATGCTTGATTTCATTGTTATCCTGAGCTGTTGATATTCTTCCAACAGCGAAGGATCCCCTCATTAATTGGAAGGTGCTTCACACCTGCACTTGCATGCAGGTGCAAGTGTCAATCCATTCAACACACCATCCCGGCTGAAATAAATGGTTCCACAAAGACACATAGAAAAAACATAAGATTTTATTTTTCTTGGTGTTTATGTCCCGGACTCTTTTCCCGGGATTGTGTCTTAGTGGTAAGAAAAAAACTCAGGAGTACACACATGGCAAAAGCAGAGATATTCGCAGGCAACTGCGGATTCAACACCACAGTTGAGACCAGCATGAACGGCAAGGTCTGCAACGTCCACATCAGCAGCGAATGCGAAGCCATTCAGCGCATGGGTCAGGAGCTGACCGAGGTCAACCCCTTCCAGGAGATCTCCTTCAAAAGAAGTATGCCGCTGACCCACGAGATGGGAATAAAATTCTGCACTCATGCCGCCTGCCCGGTACCATCCGGCATCATCAAGGCGGTCGAGGTCGAAGCCGGACTGGCCCTGCCGACCGATGTGGTAATTAAGTTAAGCAAGACCCCCAAAGATTAACAAGTAACAGGCAGGTTGAGCGATTTGGATTCTCTATTCACCCACCTGATTAATTTTTTTCTGGAGTTCGTTGATCCAGGCCTGAATGTCAGTATCGAGTCTATCAGGATAATGGCCGGAAAAGATATTAAAAAGATTCAAGGCACGTTGATAACTCTGCTGACTTTCCGGGTTGCGTTTTTGAGATGCAAGCAAATCACCTTCAACGATGAACAGATTAGCGAGGGCAAAGAGCTTGTCCGAATCAACGAATTGAGAGGATGTAAGCAGGCTGACCAAGCCCTCATCATTCATCTGTTTGACGATATCTGCCTTGAGACCAAACATCTCTTCAATGGTCTGGTCGATCATTTCATAAGCTTCATTGAATTGACCAGTTTTGCTGAGGCCAAGCACTTTGGCAGCAACAGTGGCAGCAAAAGCTATCTGGCGAAGGATAAAATCTTCAAAGAACATAGCCTGACCTTTTTTCGAATATCATTCCACCTCACCTGCCTTTGATAATAAACAATCGATCGCACAATGGAATGATTCAGCGTTGGAAAGGTTGTGTCATATTGGACTCGTATCCAGGAACCCAATAAAAAAAATTATTCATCCTACACATGTCCTTTCTCTTACCAATCATACAAGGAATCCGATAGAAACACAACATTAACCCGCATTCCTCCCCAAAAAAGCGCTTATAATGTCTCCCACCCGAGCGATGAGACTTCGGAAGTCTGCACACTCAATCCGCTCCACCTTTGCCAGAGGCGTGTCCATTCCAGAAATAGAATATGACGTTATGAGATCGGGTCTGGAGCGTGGAAGATGATTGGAAATATGCACTGGTTATTAAACGATCATCACAAACACCTCAATCAAATGGTTATAATTTCAACACCTGTAGATTGGAACATAGCACTTGGAAAGCGTATGATTAAATTATGACAAAATTGAATTGTTGGGAATATAAAAAATGTGGCCGGGAACCCGGTGGTTTCAATGTAGCCAAAATGGGTCTCTGCCAGGCCAGTGTTGAAGGACGCGTTTCAGGAATTAATGAAGGCAGCAACGGCGGTCGTGTGTGCTGGCTGATCCCCGGGACATTCTGCGGCTGGAAACTAAATGGGACCTATGCAGACAAGTTATCGAATTGTCATAACTGCAAGTTTTACAAGTTGGTAGAATCTGAAGAAGACTCGGGGTTCGATAATAAAAAAGAAATTCTTGACAGGTTAAGGGATGAACACGGAAATTTATCCTTTTGATACCTCAAGCAGGTAGGTCCAATCAGTTCATCACAGGCTAAAACGAACCAGGACACAGCGCATTGTACCCGCCATAGGTCCTGTTTTTTTTCCCCAGGATAGGGAGAGCCCCAACGAGCAAACCGAGCAAGTATAATGATTCCAGCAACTATCCCTTGCCAAAGGAGTGAAACATGCCAGAAACAGATTATGACGTTATTGTGATCGGATCCGGTGCGGGGGGGTTGGCTGCAGCTGTACCCCTGGCACAGAAAGGCTTGAAGGTGCTGGTGTGCGAGCAGCACAAACGCGCCGGCGGCTGGACGCACTCCTTCAACAAGCAGGGTCACAAGTTCAGTCCGGGCGTGCACTATATTGGCAGCCTGCAACCCGGCGAGAGTCTGCGCAAAGTATATGAAGGCCTGGGTGTTTCCCAAGACCTGTCTTTCTGCGAGATCAACCCCGACGGCTACGACCACATCTACATCGGTGAAGAGCGCTTCGACTACCCCAAGGGC
>JBDRQK010000037.1:0-13079 GCA_043826315.1 Chloroflexota bacterium | reverse complement strand
TTTGGTTTCCAAAATCCGATCTTTATGAATCATAATTTGAGTTTTTTCTTACAGATGACACCTTTCCTGCTGACCATTATTGCCCTGGTATGGGGGTCCCAGGCTGCCACACGTAAGCGTCTCGGATCTCCTGCGGCGCTTGGTATTCCGTATATACGAGGTGAACGAGGCCTCTGAGTTTTTATAAATTATGCATGGGAACGGAGGGGGGGTAATGCATAATTAAAAATATTCTATTCGGTTCGGTGGTCACTGCATACCATCTCGAGGAGCAGTGGCGTCAGAGAAAAATCTGTCGAAAAGTTCCACCGGCTTATCCACAAATCCAATCACTGATCCGAGTCTATGACACTTTGGCAAGAATACAAACGTCCAGAAAGCATTTCTGAAGCTGTCCATGCTCTCACAACAACCTCAGTCCCAACCTGTCTGATCGCAGGGGGAACGGATTTGATGTTGGATCTTCAGCAGGGTCGACATGCCAGCATCCACACTTTGGTGGATATTACTTCCATACCCGAGTTGAACTTACTCGAGGTCAGGGGCGAAGATCTTTATATTGGTGCAACTGTTCCATTAAACCGGATCGCTTTTTCTCCACTCGTCATTGAACATGCCAGGGCTTTATCAGAAGCCTGCAGCCTGATCGGGGGTCCGCAAGTGCGTAATGTTGCCACACTTGGTGGAAATGTTGCCCATGCTCTACCTGCCGCTGATGGCACAATAGCCATGATGTCCCTTGATGCTGAAGTATTGGTAGCCAGCCGGACAGGTATCCGTAAAGTACTCTTGCAGGAAATGTTCCTTGGGCCAGGTAAAACTGCGCTTAACGCAAAAGAGGAGATCATCACAGGATTTCGCATTCCCCTCAGAATGAAAAATCAGGCTTCTGCATTTAAGCGCATCATGCGAGCACAGGGTATTGCATTGCCTATCATCAACATTTCCGCATGGTTGGAGCGGAGAGATAATAAAATAATTGAATTGCGCATAGCCACTGGTCCATCAGGTCTTATTCCGCACAGGATGACATTGGTTGAAGACTTGCTTAAGGATTGTAATATCTTATTGGATTTGAAAACTCAAGCATTAGATACTTTTCTTGAACAGATGCAATTCAGAACGAGCCCTCAACGGGCATCTGCGGATTACCGCCACCATCTAGTGAAAGATCTATTAGTAGATACGTTAATGGAAGCCTGGAAACGAGCAGAATAAACTGGTTTTTTATGAAAAAAAAGTTGACTTTGAACGTGAATGGTAACGACTATGTATTACCCATTATCCCAGGGGAAACATTGTCAGATCTTCTAAGAAACCGTTTAAATTTGACAGGTACAAAAATTGGCTGTAATGAAGCTGAGTGTGGTGCATGTACAGTCGTGATTGATTCAATACCGATTCTATCATGTACCTATCCAGCTGAACGTGCCAAGGGGAAAAAGATCTTGACGATCGAAGGTCTTGCAAAACAATCTGATGATGGAGAGCGCCTACACCCCCTTCAGGAAGCTTTTATCACCCACGGGGCAGTCCAATGTGGTTTTTGTATCCCGGGCCAGATTATGACTTCCTACGCCTTGTTGGAAAAAAACCAGACTCCAACCTCCGACGAGATTCGGTATGCTCTCAAGGATACGCTCTGCCGATGTGCAGGTTATCTCTCCATTGAGAGTGCAATTAATGCTGCCGCAGATTCCTTACGGTCAGGGCTGCCTGTGGCCCCAGGGGAACTGTTGGTAGCAGATCATAAGAATAGGATTATTGGTCAGATCCAAATCAGGCCGGATGCAGTTGAAAAAGTAACCGGCAAAGCGATCTATACGGATGACCTTAAATTTGATGGGATGCTATTTGCCGCTGCAAAAAGGGCAGGTGTACCGCATGCCATTCTCAGGCATTTGGACATTTGCAAAGCGCAAGCACTACCTGGTGTGGTCAGCGTTCTTACTGCGCAGGATATCCCTGGTGATGTTAATCATGGATTGGTAATACCAGATTGGCCTTCAATTGTTGGTGTGGGTGAATTGGTTCGCTATGTAGGGGATACGCTAGCGATCGTTGCCGCAGAAACACAAGAGATTGCCATTGCAGCTTTGGATTTGATCAAATTTAAGTTGGAAATACTTCCTGTGGTAAGCAATCCTGTTCAGGCTCGAGATCCGGATGCGCCAGTTTTACATAAAAATGGAAATCTACTGAAACATATAAAAGTGAGAAAAGGGGACATGCGAGAGGGCTTTAGCGAGGCAGATGTGATCTTGGAACATACTTTTTATACTCCAATAACAGACCATGCTTTTATTGAACCCGAATGCAGTATTGCAGTTCCAACTCCCGATGGTCGCATGGAGATCTATGTTGGATCCCAGATTCCTTATTCTGACAGACAACAGGTGGCGCGTGCGCTGGGTTGGGAGGATGAACGCGTTAGGGTAATTGGACAATTAATCGGTGGTGGTTTTGGCGGCAAAGAAGATATCATGGGCCAGATCCACTGCGCCCTCCTGGCGAATGCCACGGGCAGACCAGTAAAGTTGCTGTTTGACCGGCACGAGAGTTTGTTGGTGCATCCCAAACGGCATGCTACCATAATCCGTGTGAAGATTGGTGCCAGAAAGGACGGTCTTTTGACCGCAGTAGAGACCGAATTGTACGGAGATACAGGCGCTTATGCCTCCCTCGGGGAGAAGGTGATGACACGCGCTACCACCCATTCTGCCGGTCCCTATGACGTTCCAAATGTGTGGGCAGATTGTTATGCCATGTACACCAACAATCCCCCAGCGGGAGCCTTTCGAGGCTTCGGAGTTTTACAATCTGCTTTTGCTGTTGAAAGTATGATGGATATGCTTGCTGAAGAATTAAAGATGGATCCCGTGGAGTTAAGGCGAATGAATGCCTTGCATGTGGGTAGTATCACAAATACGGGCCAGGAGTTACGCGAAAGCGTTGGGTTGACTGAATGTATTGACAGGGTAAGTAATGAAGTTGTACGACGGGCTGGCCTGGATGCTTATACACCTAAAGTTCATCTGGAAAATAGGCAGGGGAAGGGCAATTTTGTCAGAGCTTGGGGTTTTGCCGCTGCTTATAAAAACACCGGTCTGGGAGGAGGGGCACCGGATAAATCTGGAGTGGAAGTGGAGCTGTTTCCCGATGGTTCTTTGGAAGTGCGCACATCCGCAGCTGAGCTGGGTCAAGGTCTTGTAACAGTGTTGCAAATGATCGTTGCTGAAGAAATGAATGTAAATATCGAGAATGTGCGGGTTCTGGTCATGGATACCGATCTGACACCGGATGGTGGACCCACAACTGCTTCACGACAGACCTATGTGACCGGTAATGCTGCCAGATTGGCAGCAAGATCATTAAGGAAGGCAATTGCCTCAACCCTGGCGGAAAAATTTGATATTTCCCCAGAACGAGTAGAGTTTATTGAAGGATTGGCGCAAGTTGAAAAAAGAAAAATTCCACTTGGTTCCGTGGTGGCAGATATGCAAGCTTCCGGCCAGTCGGCACGGGCTATGGTAGAGTATTGGGCACCTGAAACAAAACCACTTGGCCAGGGAGGCGATATGCATTTTGCCTTTTCTTTTGCCGCCCAGGCTGCCGAAGTGGAAGTCAACACCCAAACCGGGGAAGTACGCGTACTTCAAGTCATTTCTGCCAATGATGTTGGTCGTGCCATCAATCCGCTCGGATTACAGGGTCAAGTTGAGGGAGGTATCATGATGGGTTTGGGGCATGCTTTAACAGAGAATTTCATAGTGGATAACGGCATTGTTATTGCAGATCGCCTTGCTCGCTACCGGATACCATCTATTACCCTCACCCCAGAAATCACCTCCTTCATTGTGGAGCATCCCACCCAGGATGGACCATATGGTGCTAAAGGGGTGGGAGAAATTGTCAGCATTCCGACTGTTCCGGCTATTACAAATGCCATTTATAATGCTGTTGGAGTTCGTATCGATCGCTTGCCAGTTGACCAGGAAACCCTTCTGTGGGAGATCAAAAAGAAAAATGGATAAATTTATCGGATATAAATGTTCTTTATGTGAGACCGAATATTTGCCCGGGCAAGTTACCTATACCTGCCCACTTGATGGGGGGAATCTGGATGTAATCCTGGATTACAATGCATTGAATAAGAAATATCAGCCTGCCGACATAACCACTCGTATGGATGGTTCCTTATGGCGTTATTTACCCCTTTTACCAGTCTATGATCCTGGTGCGGATGAAACTCCATTACGATCCGTGGGATGGACACCGGTATATAGATTGCAACAGACTGCATTAAGGCTAGGATTGAACCATTTATGGTTGAAAGATGAAAGCAAAAACCCTACAGCATCATTCAAAGATCGGGCCAGTGCGGTAGTGGTAGCACGATCCCGTAAAATGATTGGGAAAGATGGTGTGCTGCCTATCCTGGTAACAGCCTCAACAGGAAATGCCGGGGCTGCTCTGGCAGGAATGGCTGCAACAGTTAATCAAAAAGCGGTCATATTTGCGCCTAAAAGTGCCCCTCCAGCAAAAGTGGCTCAATTATTGGTTTTTGGTGCACAAGTTTTGCTGGTAGACGGTACCTATGACGACGCTTTTGATCTGAGCATCCAGTCTTCTAATGCGTTTGGATGGTACTGCCGCAACACGGGCTATAATCCCTTTACAGCAGAAGGCAAAAAGACAGCAGGTTTTGAAATTTGGGAATGGTTTGAAAAAATTGTACGGGTTCAAAAAGATTCAAACAGGAATCCAGGTTTGACGATATTTGTTTCGGTTGGGGATGGAAATATTATTTCGGGTTTACATAAAGGTTTTAAGGACTTGCAAGCTGTTGGCTGGTTGGATTGGATGCCGCGTATCATTGGGGTCCAGGCTGAGGGCTCAGCTGCAATCTCCTATGCATTTCATGCCGGCATTGAAGATATCACACCGGTTTCTGCTACCACTTTAGCCGATAGCATCTCGGTAGATATGCCGCGTGATGGAGTCCGGGCGATTCGCGCAGCCCGTCAAACGGGCGGAACCTATGTAAATGTAAGCGATCCAGAAATATTAGAGGCTATCTCTGAATTGGGAAAAGAAGGTATATTTGCTGAACCTGCTGGAGCAGCCGCTTATGCTGGTTTGGTTGCAGCTGTAAAGCAAAACCTGGTAAACCCGGATGAAGCGATCCTTGTTATGAATACTGGCAGCGGGTTGAAGGATGTAAAAGCAGCCATGCAATCGGTTACAAGTGCCCCAATTATCGAACCGACTCTGGAGGCGGTTAAAAAATACTTATGAACAAGAACTGGAGTCAGGAAGCCCGTAATATTGCCCTGGCCTTCTTAATTGTTTTATTGTTGTGTGGTGCCTGGTATATACGCGATATATTTAAGCCTTTAATAATCGCCGGGTTGATAGCTTACATTATCAATCCAGCCGTGAATGCGATCAGGAGGAGATTTAAACGACTCTCACACAGTCTGGTAGTTAACCTGGTGTATTTTTCCGTACTGGCGGTTACCCTTGCTATTCCCGTAACATTGTTTCCAGTGTTATTAAGGGAGTTCCAAAATCTTATCAATGATCTTCAAGATTTACCGGTTCTGGTGGAAACGTTTTTCAAACAACCTTTGGTGATTGCAGGTTATTCGATCAATATTGCACCATTGATACCAAATTTTGGAGATACCTTTAACACATTTCTCAGTTCTGTTCCAGGAAATTTACTAAAGATATTGGAATCGACATCTTTATATGCAGGTTGGTTTCTGATCATCATGGTTACTATATATTACTTGTTAATGGACTGGAATAAAGTTCGGAATTGGTTAAGCCTTATACCTCCCAGGGAATATTATTGGGATGGTGTTCATATTTACATGCAAATTAAGAGGGTCTGGTCTGCTTACTTGCGTGGTACTTTGGCATTAATGTTTATTGTAGGTTCGGTCTTTACAATCGTTTATCTGGCGATCGGATTACCAGGAGCATTGATTATCGGTGTTCTGGCAGGATTATTAAGCCTGATCCCTGAGCTCGGTCCATTTATTTCTGCAGTCATTGCTGCATCTGTAGCCCTTGTCGAAGGATCGTATTTTCTTCCGTTATCGAATTTTTGGTTTGCAGTTCTGGTTGTAATTATATATATAATATTGATCAACCTGAAAGGTCTTTGGTTGCGCCCGCGTATTATGGGGCGCAGCGTTCATTTGCATGAAGGGCTTGTTTTTGTTGCCATTATGGCGGCAATTATTTTCCAGGGAATATTAGGAGCGCTAATAGTTATCCCTGTGCTGGCCTCGGCTGTTGTCATTGGTAGATATCTTCGCAGACGTATCCTGGGGCAATCTCCTTTTCTACATCATGGCAGAAATATTTTTGATCAACCTGTGGAAGTGAAAAAGAATCGCTTTCCGATTAAGAAAAAAATCAATAGTGAGAATTAAATGGCGGAAAAGAAAATAACATTTTCAATTATAGTTCCCATTTTAAATGAGATCGAAAGCCTCCCTGAACTTTATCGACGTGTTTCTACTGTGATGGATCAGGTTGGAGAATCCTGGGAGATGATCCTTGTGGATGATGGGAGTACGGATGGTTCCACTGATAAAATCCTTGAGCTGGCAGAAAAGGATAAACACATTCTTCCGCTAATATTTGCCCGTAATTTCGGGCATCAGATAGCTGTAACTGCTGGTTGGGATCATGCCCGTGGGGAAGCTGTTGTAATAATTGATGCAGATCTCCAGGATCCCCCTGAAGTCATCCCGGATCTGATCACAAAATGGAGAGAGGGATATGAAGTCGTATATGCCATCCGATCAGAAAGAGAAGGTGAAACCTGGTTCAAAAAATTGACAGCTTCCATGTTCTACCGTCTGATCTACCGTATAACAGATGTGAAAATCCCTCTTGATACAGGCGATTTTCGTTTATTAGATCGCAAGGTAGTAAATGTGCTAAAAAAGATGCACGAGCGCCATAGATTCCCACGAGGTATGGCTGCCTGGGTCGGTTTCAAACAAGTAGGTGTGGAATATAAAAGATCAGTCCGCTTTGCAGGTCAGACCAAGTATCCTTTCAAGAAGATGCTCAAATTGGCAGTAAATGCCATCACAGGATTTTCATATTTCCCTTTACAACTTGCTTCTTATTTCGGTTTTCTTTCGGCTGGAGTGAGCATTGTTGCGATACCTGTTGTCATCATTCTAAGGTTGACTGGTTCTCAGGCATTTACTGGTCAGGCCAGCACATTACTGGCTGTTCTCTTTCTGGGTGGTGTGCAATTAATATCCCTGGGGATCCTGGGAGAGTATATTGGTCGTCTTTATGATGAAGCCAAAGGCAGACCTTTATATATCCTTCGAAATACACCGGAGAATTGATCGGGATTAAGGGCTATTCTTGGATATCCGGCAGTTAATTAATAGAAAGATGGACCCGTCCTTTTTGCAAGAGCATGGCAAGATCCCATGGGATGATCCGGATTTCAGCCGCCGTATGCTAAGGGAGCATTTGTACCAAAGGTATGATGCTGCCAGCCGGAGAACAAGTGTTATAAAAAAACATGTCAATTGGATCCACCGCTATGTTTTATCAGAACAACCTGCCAGTATCCTGGATCTGGGTTGTGGTCCAGGTCTATATTCGAGCCGTCTGGCTGAATTCGGGCATCAATGTGTGGGTATTGATTTTTCACCAGCTTCCATTGATTATGCTCGCATGAAAGCGAAAAAGGATCACCTTACCTGCCAATATCGTCAGGAAGACATCCGTATTGCTGATTATGGTTCTGGTTTTGATCTGGTAATGTTGGTGTTTAGTGAATTTAATACCTTTGAACCTGGAGATGCCAATCTTATTCTGGAAAGATCATTTCAGTCATTAAGACTTGGTGGAAAAATACTGCTTGAAGTTCCCAGTTTTGATGCTGTAGAGCAGATAGGAAATCAACCATCTGTCTGGTATACGGAAAAAAAGGGAATTTTTTCGGATGAACCTTACCTATGTCTGACTGAAAGTTTTTGGAATGAAAATGACTCATTGGCAATTGAGCGCTATTATATTATCCATGGTGCAAGTAACGATGTAGATTTAGTTGTAAATTCCACCCAGGCTTACGAAGATGAGCAATTTATCAATTTTCTGGAAATGGCGGGATTCTCAGGCATAGAATTTCACCCTTCTTTGACGGGCAGTCAGGAACAACAGCTTGATGGTATGTTTGTTATATTGGGAAACAAATAATTAATAAAGGAGCGGATGGGGGGTACCCATCCGCTAGAGATTACTTACTAAGGTATTTGAGAGAAGAGCGGGTAAAACCAAATTAGTTTTGGGAAACATCTGGCACTTGCTCAAGTTACGCCACGTTTTGTTACCCGGTCTTCCCTCCATTCGGTACTTCCATTATTTTATCGATTTACACCTCCTTATCACTAGAAGCGTTCTATCAATAATATGATACATGATTATGTACCGTGATACATTAAAATAAACCTACAATCACCCAACGGATTTATGGAAAAACTCAGATGTGAAAACACTTCTGAAATGGTATAATCAGAGTTGTCTGACAACTAATAATTATAAACTAGGAGACCTCTGGAATGACAAAGATAGATCTGACAGTAGATAAAAGCAGGCGCGCTCGTGCTGTTCAACGTGCCCGTCAACGAAATATTATTATCCCAACATACGCTCATATGAAAGATCCTTCTAAAATTCCCACCAAGGTGAAGGAATCACTAAAAGGCGTCGGTTTATGGGATGTAGATCCACGCAATCTCTTCCGTATTACCTGGCACAATGAGCCAAAGGTAAAAGGTGGAGGTTTTGGTGGTGTTAATTACATCGAACTTCCTTCTTCTTTGACAGGTGTTCCAGCCCGTATCGTGGTCTTGATTGGTAAATGGATGCCAACCGGCTCTCATAAAGTTGGCGCAGCTTTCTCCTGCCTGGTGCCAAGACTGGTCACCGGGCAATTTGATCCAACCACGCAGAAAGCCGTCTGGCCGAGTACTGGCAATTACTGCCGGGGAGGTGCGTACGATTCGGCTCTATTGGCTTGCGAATCGATTGCAATTCTCCCAGAGGGTATGTCCCAGGAACGTTTTGACTGGCTGGCAAACATCGCCGGCAAAACCATTAAAACACCCGGTAGCGAATCCAATGTAAAAGAAATTTTTGATAAATGTTGGGAATTGAGAAATTCCGGTGAAGACTTGATGATCTTCAATCAATTCGATGAATTTGGAAATTATTTGTGGCATTATGAGATCACAGGGCATGCCATCCAGGAAGTTCTCAAGAAAATTGCAGGACCCAAAGGTCGCTATCGTGGATTAGCATCTGCAACCGGTTCTGCTGGAACGATCGCCAGCGGTGATTATATGAAACAGCTTTTCCCTGACAGTAAAATTGTAGCCAGTGAAGCGTTGCAATGCCCAACATTGATGGAAAATGGTTTTGGATCCCATCGTATCGAGGGAATTGGTGATAAACATGTACCCTGGATCCATAATTCCAAGAATACGGATATGGTTGTTGCGATTGATGACAATGCAGTCGTAAATCTCTCGCGATTGTTCAATGAACAAGTAGGTAGAAAATACCTTGCTTCGCAAGGTGTTGAAGAAGCCATCATCTCTAATCTTGATTTATTTGGATTTTCCAGTATCTCAAATATTCTTACAGCCATCAAGGCTGCAAAATACTACGAGATGGATGAGAATGACGTTATGGTCACGGTGGCTACTGATTCAATGGAATTATATCGATCACGTCTGAAAGAGATGCATGTCGAGTTTGGAAAATATTCTGAAACGGACGCTGCAGCTGATTTTGCCCGCTATCTTATTGGTCAATCGACTGATAACTTGCTTGAAATGAGATATACAGACCGTCGCCGTATCCATAACCTGAAATATTACACCTGGGTTGAGCAACAAGGCAAATCGTATGAAGAGATTCAAGAAATGTGGTATCAACCGGATTATTGGACTGGCGTTCAGAAACAGGTTGGTGAAATTGATAACCTGATCGAAGAGTTTAATGCCGAAGTTGGCATTCAATAATTCCCAACAAATAACAAAAGTTCTTCAACCAGGACTGGCACCTTATACCAGCCCTGGTTATTTTTCTTCTTCGTAGAGGGAAAATATTTTAAGTTAGGATATTGGCACTTGAGCAATATTGCATAAGTGTTGGCGTTTTAATCCGTTAAGGCGTTAAGGTCAACTAATTCCCCAGCTAGTGTTATCCAGATAATGTTGTCAATATATATTGAGACAATTTCACTTTTAGTGTAAAGTTAACCCATGCTGAGTACAAATTCATTGGTGCTTGTCTGCCTTCTTCCCAAACCACGCGACTTGGAGATCGCCAGATTGCTAGGCTGGTATCGTATTCCGTTGCGGTCGGCGCCAAAACTGGTGGCAGTTGATTACCTGGCATTTTATCAACCAGCCTCTTTTGGTCCAGGTGGATCCCGCATAGATTTTGTGGCTGAGGTGCGAGGAAATGAGTTAACTACCCGCTCAGAGCTCTTACGGGATGAACAAGATCATCCACATGCCAACGAAGAATACTATAAAATACAAATAGGCTGCCTTGAAAAACTTGATCATCCAATTTTAGCTGAGACTTGGAAAAGATTGACTTTTCTTTACACTACCGGGGAATATATTCTTCAAGCACGCACAATCAACGATCTGGTGGTAAAAAGCGTTGAAAGGCAATCTCTATGGAAAGCATTAAGAGAACGTTCCAGTTCAGAGTCCGTCTATCAACCTGATCAGGATGATTTTAAGATGGATGATTCTCTCCTGTCTATGTTGTTGGGTTTCCAACAGTTATTAGAGACCCCAGAAGATGATTAGACCCAGCAGGATCACAATAAATAAACACACTGTCAAAGGCAGACCAACCCTTAAAAAATCTTTGTACGAATAACCACCTGAACCCATCACAATAATATTGACGGGATGTCCGATGGGTGTCGCGAAGGCTAATGAGCAACCCAGGGCGATTGACATCATGACCATGCGGGTATCCAATCCAGCAGATTTGGCAATGGCCACACCAACAGGTGCTAAAATGATCGGTGCAGCGGCTTGTCCCGACATAATATTTGTGAGTAGGAAAGTAATTAACAAAATCGTGGAAACCAGAATGATTGGAGATGCATTGTGTGAGATTGATAATAACGATTGGACAAATTGATCGCTTAACCCAGTCGAAGCAATCGCTGTACTCAAAGGCCAGATTCCTGCAATCAGAAAAATACTTTTCCAGTTGATGGATAGATAAGCTTCATCCATACTCAAACAACCTGCCAGGACCATGGCAGCAGCTCCACCCAGGCTGACCAATGCTATCGGATACCAACCTGCAATTCCAATGAAAAGAGTTACCAATCCAATCAGCCCTGCCAGTCGGGCTTTTTGGGGATGGATTGCTGCATCCAGGTCTTCTTCAAGAAAAATGAAATCATGCTCCTGGTTGAGCATTTTCAAATTCTGGGCAGTTCCTCGCACAAGAAGTCCATCTCCACCTCGCAAAGGTAAACCGGCAAAACCGATATGAACTGGCTTACCTGCCCGCCATATTGCCAGGACTGTAATGTCATACTTTTCTCTAAAGTGGATCTCACGAAGGGTTTTTCCTGTTAATTTGGAATGAGGAGATAAAGCGATTTCCGCCAATGTTGACTCGCTGTTGATGACTTCTCTCGTGACGGGTTTTTCCTCCAATAATTTTAATCCGTAATATTCCAAGGCGTCCAAATCTGGTTCACCTTGCGTTAAAAGGACATCTCCTTCTTGTATGAGCACGTCGGAGGATGGTGATGAAATAAAATCACTATTTCGCGTGATACCGATCACATTAACGCGTATTTTTGTACGCCATTCTCCAGATCGGATGGTCAACCCTGCCATCCCGGAGCCTTGCAAAACAACCACTTCCCAAAGAGATGAATTTAATTGATAAATATCCATGAGCTCTTCACGTTGCAGGTGAAATTGTTCTGATTGACCAGCTGGATTACGTTTGGGAAGAATTTTTTTTCCAATGAAAATAATATATAGAACTGTCACAATAATAATTGGGATCCCGATTGGAAGAAATTCCAATAATCCAAAAGGTGAAAAACCTGCATCTCTTAGTGCGCTGCTGGCAATAATATTGGATGTAGTGAACAAGGTTGCCATTCCGCCCGCGATAACCCCAAACGCCAGCGGCATCAATAATCGGGATGGTGGAATGTGGTTTTGCCTGGAGAGGCTCATGCTGGCTGGTAATAGAACCGATAGTGCGGCGATATTATTCATAAAAAGGGAGAGAGCAGCACCAGATAACATGATCACCATGATCAAGCGATTTTCATTTTCACCTGCCATTTTTTTCATGAACTGTCCAAGCTTATTGGAAATACCAGTTTGATATAAACCTTCAGCAATAATTGAAATAGCTAAAATGGTCAGAACAGCTGACCCGCTGAAACCTGCCAGGGCTTGTTGTGGTGATACCAGATGACTGAATCCAAGCACAACCAGGGTAAGCAATGCAACCAGGTCAGGACGAAGCCACCCACCTGCCAGAATTATGGTCGTAATAAGGGTTATAGCCAGAGTGATTATTGCCTGAGTTGACATGGGAATATTATAACCTGCACTTTTTCTTAAAAAATTGTTGTAAACTATATTATAGAATAGTATCCACGTAAGCATCGGTAATAAGGCAATGAATTATTAACCCAAACCAAGATGTTTTAGGAGTGCTTCATGTTATTGATAAAGAATGGCACAATTATTTCGGCAACTGAAACAATTTCTGTAGATATCCTGATTGAAAATGGGAAGATACGTTCTTTGGAAACCCCAGGCAAGGATATTATCCCATACCAGGTGGATGAGATTGTTGACGCTTCTGGTAAATTGATCCTTCCAGGAGGAGTGGATGCTCATACCCATTTCGATCTCCCCATGTTCGGGACTGTTTCGTCAGATGATCATTATTCCGGACACAAAGCCGCTGCTTATGGGGGAACAACCACCGTTATAGATTTTGTTCCTATG
>JBDRQK010000036.1:0-2028 GCA_043826315.1 Chloroflexota bacterium | reverse complement strand
AAAATTTCAGGAAAACCAGGCTGACCAGGGCGATGGCGGTTGTAAATATGGCGATCTCGTAATGACCATAACCAGCTGCCATGCCGATGGCGGCTGCGCCCCATAAACAGGCCGCGGTCGTCAAACCGCGCACATTTGCACCCTCCTTGATGATCACACCTGCGCCCAGGAAACCGATGCCAGCCACGACCTGGGCTGCGATGCGACCCGGGTCTGCCTGGAAACCAGCAGCATTGGCATTTTTAGATATGATCTCGGACAGGATGGTGAATACCGCAGCTCCCATGCTGACCAGCAAATGGGTGCGCAATCCTGCGGCGCGACCATGCATGTCTCTTTCGAGTCCTATCAACCCTCCCAACAGAGAAGCGATGGCGATCCTGAGCATGATTTCACCAGAATTTGCGAATAATAATGACATGATTTGTATTTTCTCCTAAAAAAACAGACTAGATATTGTACAGATTCCAAGTATGGTGTAATTATGCCAGAAATCTACAGCCAATCTCATGCCAACATCTTGACCACGGTCACACCGGAGCCGCCTTCCTTCTCCTGGCCTTCGTCAAACGAGGCGATCTGGGGGTGACAATGCAATACCCGGCGCACTTTATGGGAAAATGGCCGGGTATTTTTATGGATTTCTTAATACTCGACTGTTATTATCAGCGCAGGTCTGCCAGCATACCAAGCAAATGCGCAAATGCAATTGCATTGGCATCATCCCATGAAACAGAGGGGGAGTAGGTGATAACCTCAAGCATGCGATTTACGTTGGGTATATACGAAATTTCATAAGTAATTTTTTCTGCACTCGAATCTGTGCATTCGCCTGTAATTGATTCCCACTGACCACCCATGGAGTTCATGCGGTCTCCCTCGGATAAAGAGCAGTCGCTATAACCAAGCGGAGCAAGGCGATCTGCACTCCAGGCCAGGAGCAATTGATTCGGGTCGGCGATCTCATTCAAGAGGAATATGGCTGCACCGGTTCGTTCGTCTTTAGATTGGAACCAGAGGCCGGAGTCTTGCCAGGTGGGTTGTGGTGCCAACCAGTCATATACATACATGGTTTGCAGACCACTGGGTCCATCTGCATATTTACGCCACAGCTCAATGTTTTCCAGAACAGTTTGAAAAACAGGCTGGAGCGTATCCCATTGGTCGGTTGGAGCAAACCACATCACTTCCATGACGTCATCCGGACGTTGAATATAGGCAACCCGGGCAGTAATACCATTTCCCTGTGCGATTTTTGTTGGTCTCACCGAGCGGGCAATGGTGACATCCAAACCATCTGTAACTTCTTCAGGGGAAAAAGTGACGATACCGACAATGCCTATATCCTTTGTGCCCCAGGAATTCAAAAGAGTATCGGGATCTCCGCCCAATCCTATCTGAAAGGTAACTCCCAGAGGTTGATCAGGGCTTTTTACAAATTCACCTTCACCAAAAGTGAGGCGAGAAGAACCATCCCATTCGCCTGGAAAAGCAAAACTTAGCTCGGTGCGGGTGGATGCGGTGGTAGACAATCCATTCGTCGGAGGCTGGGTCGGGTCCGTTGGGATCGGGACAGGTGGAATTTCAGTGTTAGCAGGAGGTGGAGGGTTTTCGGTCGGGAGCGAGGTCGGGGTCGGTTGAGATTGTCCGCAACCCGCCAGGATAAGACCTGCGATTATCAGAAGAGAAAAAGCTTGAAGTGTTTTCATTGTTTCTTCCTCCAATTATATTAAGGTTTTTTTGTATTTTACCATGCGTCTATGATGTTGATCAGATTTGTTTTCCGTATTTTCTGAGCATCTGAACGCTTAACCAGTGGATTGATCAATAGAGCGGAGTTCCATCCATGCTGCGTCATCCTTTCTCATTCCAACATCTTGACCACGGTCACACCGGAGCCACCTTCCTTCTCCTGGCCTTCGTCAAACGAGGCGATCTGGGGGTGACCCTGCAGGGTGCGACGCACTTCGCTGCGCAGTTTACCGGTACCCTTGCCGTGGATGATGCGCACAAAAGGCATACCAGCCA
>JBDRQK010000035.1:0-2324 GCA_043826315.1 Chloroflexota bacterium | reverse complement strand
CCCCATATTGCTATAAGAAGGTACATCGGGAAAACAGCTATTTCATAGAAGAAGAATAATTGGAATAGATCCAACGCAACAAATACACCAAAAACACCGCTGGCGAGGATGAATAAAAAGGAAAAGAACTCGCGCGGTCTGTCTTCAATCCCCCACGAAATTAGAACACCTGTGACCATGACAATGCCCGTGAGCAGCACCAGCGGAGCGCTTAATCCATCGACACCCACATGATAGCCGATCCCAAGGGAAGGCATCCAATTATGTTTTTCTATGAATTGGTAACCTGCAACTAACTTATCATAAGAGAAATAAACCCAAACAGAGAGAACCAATTCAAAAACTGCAGTAGCAAGGGCTGCAACTCTTACCTCAGTCTTCCGTTCAGGTTTGATCAAAAGAAGTAGAAGAGCAGCTACCAGCGGGGTAAAAACGATGAAACTCAATAAAGGAAATTGCATTATTCACCTCAATTAAAACAGCATGGTTACGGCTTTATTGATGACTTCAAGTATCCATGCCGGCCAAATGCCAATTACCAGAATCAGAACCATGAGCGGAACCATGACAATTATCTCCCGGATGTTAATATCCGTCATATGCCCGATCCAGTGCTCATTCAAAGGACCTTGTAACACATTCTTAATACCTTTTAGAATGTAAGCACCTGTAAATAACAAGCCTATCATCGAGATGGCTGTGTAAACAGTCAACACCGGAAAAGCCCCTCGGACAACCAGGAATTCTGAAATAAAACCATTTAATCCCGGTAACCCAAGTGATGCCATAGAAACGAAAGTAAGGATACCGCCATATATTGGAGCTAACGGGAATAAACCACCCAGTTCATCCAAATTGCGCGTATGAGTTCTTTCGTATACAACGCCGACCAGGAAGAACATCCCGGCTGCTGACAAACCGTGATTAAACATCTGTAGAATTGCCCCGTTCAGAGCAATCGTTGAATTCAAAGTGCCCATTGCTTTTGCAGCAGCTGCAATCCCCAGCAAAACAAATCCCATATGATTTATCGATGAATATGCGACGAGACGTTTGAAATCTTTCTGCCCGTAAGCTGAAAAGGCTCCAAAAACAATCGCCATCACCGCCAGGAATGCCAGCAATCCTGCATAATGTTGTGCTTGAACTGGATAGAGTGGTAGTACCAGTCGTAAAAAGCCATAAGCTCCAAGTTTTAAGAGAACTCCAGCCAGGATCATAGATCCTGCTGTCGGGGCTTCGGTATGGGCATCTGGCAACCATGTATGAAATGGCCAAACAGGTACTTTTATGGCAAAAGCTATTACAAAAGCCCAAAAAGCAACTGCTTTGACAGTCTCAATTGGCAACCCAAGCGGAATATTCTTTAGTTCTGAAGCTAATGGCCAAAGATTGAATAAATCTGGCAAATTGTAAGTTCCAAAACTGACACCTATCATCTGGATCGCCAGTAGAAGCCCCAATGATCCGGCCATAGTATAAATAATGAATTTGAGCGAGGCATAATTTCGATTTGCACTTCCCCATTGATTGATCAGGAAATACATTGGAATCAAACCAATTTCCCAAAATACAAAGAATATCAGTAAATCCAGGGAGAGAAATACTCCCAGCATACCTGTTTCCAACATAAGGAAGAGCATCATAAATGCCTTGACGCGATCTTCAATTTTAAAGGATGCCAAAATTGAGATCGGCGTCAATATTGTTGTTAAAAGCACCATGGTCAATGACAATCCATCCACTCCAACAAAGAAAGATGAATTAATCGCCTGATACCAGGGATATTGTTCAGTAAATTGAAAACCGGATGCATTCGCATCAAACCGTATCCATAACCAAATCGAAAGTGCTAGCGGTATCAGACTGGCAAGAAGAGATGCCCATCTGATCACTTTTACTTCTTCTTTGGGAAGAAACAGGATTATTAATGCAGCCAGGACAGGAAACAACAGGATGGTTGTCAGCATATGATTACTAATGAAGTCCATCAATCTCTCCCAGTCGCTTTATACCAGCAGGAAATAATAAAGAACCGCAACGATTAGTGCCACAATGAGCGAAGCAAGCATGTAGTACTGGATACGCCCTCTTTGAATAATTGGTGCCAAGGTCTTACCTACCTTCTTGGCACCTTCTCCGACCATATCACCAAAACCGTTTACGACAGGTGCGTCAAAATATTGTCTGAAAGCATGTCCAATCCCTGCGGCAAACGCTCCAACCCGGTTAATAAAACCATCAATAATTGTCTGGTCTATGAATTTATAAGCGAATGTCTCTGCAAACCAATAAGCAGGTTTTACAAACAAAAAGTCATAGAT
>JBDRQK010000034.1:0-14650 GCA_043826315.1 Chloroflexota bacterium | reverse complement strand
CTGAAGATCGTAATGGAAGCTCGCCCGGAAATCTTAAATCACAATGTGGAAACCGTGCCACGCCTCTTCAAGCGGATCCAGCCACAGGATAACTTTGCCTGGGCTGCGGCTACTCTCACCAATGCCAAGAAACTTGATCCTGAAGTTCTGACCAAATCCGGTATTATGGTCGGGCTTGGGGAGGAGATCGATGAAGTAAAAGAAGTCATGCGGGATCAGCGATTGTGGGGTGTGGATATCCTCACCATCGGGCAATACCTGCAGCCCAGCAAGAAACATTATCCGATCAGCCGTTACTACACACTTGAAGAGTTCAAAGAGCTCAAGGAATACGGATTGTCGATCGGTTTTAAGTGGGTGGAAAGTGCCCCCCTGGTAAGATCTTCCTATCATGCCGGAGAACAGGTACGCGCATTGAGTACCGTTCATAAGAAACTATATGGCGAATCCGGCGCAAATTAACAAAATTATAACCATCCTGGCATTCGCAAATTCCCAACCGAAGAACACTCATGGACAATAATAAAATCCAATTTACAACCATTGATGAATATATAGCCACTTTTCCCGAAGAAGTACAAGTAAAACTGAATGCAATACGGGAAGTGATCAAAGCTTCTGCACCAGAAGCCGAAGAAAAGATAAGCTATCAAATCCCAACCTTCTATCAGAATGGCAATTTGATCCATTTTGCTGCATTTAAGAACCATATTGGCATTTATCCCACACCCAATGGGATCGAAGCCTTTAGCAATGAGTTATCAAAATATGATGGAGGAAAAGGTTCAAAAAGGATTCCAATGAATGCACCATTGCCCCTGGATTTAATCAGCAGGATCGTTAAATTCAGGGTTGCCGACAATATGAAAAAAACTAAAGGAACTAGATAACAATAACAATTATCCCATTTTTACAGCCACACACCATTGATCTCAGCCCTGTTCAGCCTTTCTAGCACCTACCCTGCCCATATCAAACCCCTTGACAGCCCTGCTACAATCGGTTATTGTCTATATCCTGTCATCTCGCTAATAACAAATCAGAGGTGATCAGTTCAGCAGTCTTTGAATCTGTTACCCTTTGAGCGTCCGCTCGATCCCCCTGACAAAAAATTGACTTCTGAAACCCATTCAATCACAATGGTTGATTCTAGCTGGTTTTAAACCAGTATTTCAGCATGTGAAAATATTGGACTACTTGCAGATTTTTGCATCTGATTCAGATGGATTTTGCCAGGGGTCTAGAGTAAAAGGAATTACAGTGTCATTCGTTCAATTTGATCTCGATACCCGCCTGATGACGGGTATCCAAAGGACTGGTTATACCAGCCCGACACCCATACAAACGGCAGCAATGCCAACCGCTCTCACAGGACAGGATCTGATCGGCACAGCCCAGACCGGAACGGGCAAGACAGCCGCGTTCGTGTTACCTATTCTGAACAGATTGGTCAATGGAGCCCGCAATCGAACGCGTGCTCTCATCGTCACCCCCACCCGTGAGTTGGCTGAGCAGATCAACGAAACCATACGCCAGCTCGGAAACGCCACCAACATACGCAGTGCTTCCATCTATGGAGGCGTAGGTTCAACCTCACAGATAAAAGCTTTACGTTCAGGCGTTGAGATCCTGGTTGCCTGCCCGGGGAGGCTGCTGGATTTGATCGGACAGGGACATGCCAGGCTCGACTTCGTGGAGTTCCTGGTACTGGATGAGGCTGACCGCATGTTCGATATGGGCTTCCTGCCGGATGTCAAGCGCATCATTTCACATTTACCTCCCAGGCGCCAGACGATGCTATTTTCGGCGACTTTTCCTAAAGAAATAGAGCAACTTGCCTCGCTTTCACTCCATAACCCAAAACGAATAGCGATTGGGGTAAGTCGCCCAGCGCATACTGTATCCCATGCGCTTTACCCTGTTCCTCAACACTTAAAAGCAGGTTTATTGCTGAATTTACTGAAAAAGACCGATACCAATTCTGTGCTGATCTTTACCCGCACCAAGCACCGTGCCAAGAAGCTTGCCAATCAGATCGAGAACGCTGGTTACCGAGTAACCAGTTTGCATGGCAATCGATCACAGGGTCAACGCCAGGAAGCCCTGAATGGCTTTAAAAGAGGTTATTACCAGATCATGGTAGCTACCGATATCGCTGCGCGTGGATTGGACGTTGAAACAATATCGCACGTCATCAACTATGATATCCCCGATACCGCTGATGCCTATATCCACCGTATCGGACGTACCGGACGCATGGAACGTCCAGGTGACGCTTATACCCTGGTGACACCAGAAGATCATGAGATGGTCCGTGAGCTCGAAAAGATCATGGGGCAAAAATTATCCCGAGTGATTTTGGAAGATTATGACTATTCCATTGCTCCACCTGCCAAACCAGTTATCAGTCAGCGTCCCCCTCGCCAGGTACCTGCTTCGAGGGGTGTCAAAGTTGTCAGTCGCCCAGCAGCCCGCCATGCACAAAACCAACGTACTTGGAATAAATAATTTATCAACATAATGCTGGTTGTAATAAAAGAGCAGAGATCGCCACATTTGGGTATCTCTGCTCCTTTTTATTCAATGTCATTCGCTCCTTTGCACATTCACCATAGATAATTATTCTACAATTTAATAATGAGACCAATAAACTCTAATCTTTCTCATATGAAAATCGGGTTGCTTTTTGGTAAAATCAATCCAGACTTATATTATCTACTATTTACAGGTATCCATCTTTGAACTTATTTATATTCAGTGATGAAACCGGAAGGGAAATACATTCCACCAGTGGAATAAGTTCACAGGTGATGATTGAAATAGAGCAGGAGAATTATTATGGCAGGCACGGAAAAATTTACCCAAAGAGCACGCCGGGTCTTAAGCCTGGCACATCTGGAAGCAGAGAAGACCCATCAGAGCTTTATTGGAACCGAGCATTTATTGCTTGGATTGTTGGAAGAAGATGGTGGCGTAGCCGGACGTGTATTGCGGGAGTTGGGTTTAGAATCTGCACGGGTGCGGGAGATGGTTTCACGCATTTCTTCAGATGGCGAAAACGCATCTACCAAGATCGAAATTGGCCCTGATACGCAAAAGGTGCTTGGATACGCTATTGAAGAAGCTCAACGTTTGAGTCATCAATACATTGGTACTGAACACCTCCTGCTTGGATTGGTTCGCACAGATGGACCTGCCCTGGAGGTATTGAATAAACTGGGTGTAACTCCGGATCAGATCAAGCGCCAGACCCGCAGGATCCTACATGAAGGCACTACCAATGCAGTTCCCGAGGGCTCTCCAAAATCAGCCTCCAAGAACGACCCCAAGACACCCCTGGTGGATCAATTGGCAGTCGATCTGACCACCCTGGCTGAACAAGAGAAGCTGGACCCGGTCATCGGTCGCCAGATGGAAATTGAACGAGTCATTCAAATCCTGGCACGTCGCACCAAAAACAATCCTGCATTAATTGGGGAACCCGGGGTGGGCAAGACAGCCATCGTAGAAGGTTTAGCCCAGCGCATCATTGACGGAGATGTCCCTGCTCCCCTGATGGATAAACGGGTTCTGCGCCTGGATGTCGGTTCCTTGGTGGCGGGAACCATGTATCGTGGTCAATTTGAGGAACGCTTGAAGCGGGTCATCGATGAATTGAAACAATCCGGTTCGATCCTATTCATTGATGAAGTACACATGCTGGTGGGAGCCGGTTCAGCAGGCTCATCTGTGGATGCAGCCAATATCCTCAAACCAGCCCTTTCACGTGGTGAATTGCAGGTGATCGGGGCAACTACGCTGGATGAATACCGAAAAAACATTGAATCAGATGCTGCCCTGGAACGTCGTTTTCAACCCATACGAGTGGATGAACCCAGCGTTGAAGAAACCATTGAAATTCTGCGTGGTATCCGTAAAATGTATGAAGATCACCACCACCTGGTTATTTCAGATGAAGCCCTTGAGGCTGCGGCACATTTATCATCCCGTTATGTCACCGAGCGATTCCTGCCAGACAAGGCAATTGACCTGATCGACGAGACCTCCTCACGTGTGCGCATGTATAAGTCGGAAGCAGCTGTCACAGCCAAAGATTTATACAAGCAATTGAAAGTGGTTCGTTCCAACCGATCTCTTGCCCAGGAAGATGGCCAAACAGAAGAATTGAAGACATTAACCGATCGAGAAACGGTATTGACCGAGCAGATCAATATGATGCGCACGGGCTGGGATCGTGCCAATTGTCCGGTGGTGGGGGCTAATGATATTGCCGAATTGGTGTCAATGTGGACGGGAGTTCCCGTTATGCAGATCGCGCAGGAAGAATCCCAACGCTTGCTGGAGATGGAAAACGAACTTAAAAAACACATTGTTGGACAGGAAGATGCCATCCAGTCCATTTCCAAAGCCGTTCGTCGGGCACGAGCTGGCCTGAAAGACCCGCGTCGTCCGATTGGATCCTTCATTTTTCTTGGCCCAACTGGTGTAGGAAAAACAGAATTGACCAAAGCCCTTGCCAAGTTCATGTTCGGCAGCGAGGAAGCCCTCATCCAACTGGACATGTCCGAGTTTATGGAACGTCATACCGGCAGCCGATTGGTTGGTTCCCCTCCCGGATACGTGGGATACGAGGATGCCGGTCAATTGACAGAGGCCTTGCGCCGCAGACCTTATTCAATCGTTGTGTTTGATGAAGTCGAGAAAGCTCATCCTGAAGTCCACAATATGCTGCTGCAGATCATGGAAGAGGGTCACCTCTCAGATGCGCGCGGCCGCAAGGTGGATTTCCGGAATGCCATTATCGTGATGACTTCCAATGTTGGCGCGGAAGATATCAAGCGTCAAACTTCGTTGGGATTCCAACTGACACGCGATGAGAAAACCGAAGAGAAAGTCTCTTATGATGAAATGCGAAAGAAATTGACAATTTCTCTCAAGAAAGTCTTCCGTCCTGAATTTATTAACCGCGTGGATAGCGTCATCGTTTTCCGTTCACTTAATCAGGATGATATCCGCCAAATTGTAAATCTGGAACTGGACAAGGTCACAACCCGCCTGGTTGAGCATTCCGTTACACTCTCAGCCACGGATGAAGCTTTGAATCTCATAGCCACACAAGGTTACGACCCGGAAATGGGCGCTCGGCCTCTGCGACGCATTATCCAGCAGGTGGTGGAAGACAAGTTATCGGATGCGTTGCTTTCAGGTGAATTCCTGGAAGGTGATGTCATCCTGGTGGATGTGGAAGCTGAAGAAATAGTTCTTAAGAAACAGGAAAAAAAGGTCGTACCGGAGCTTATGGCCGAAGAAGTTTAATCCAGCTGTTTGTCTGGTATGAAATAATTCAAGTCCCGGCAAATTTACCGGGACTTGTTTCAAAGCAAAATTCAACCAACCATATCATCCAATCAGGAGAAAACATATGGAGTCAGGAAACCAGATTGCAACTTTGGCAGGTGGATGTTTCTGGTGTCTGGAAGCCGTATTCTTAGAACTGAGAGGCATCGAAAAAGTCGAGTCAGGTTACTCGGGTGGCAGCCTGGCAGAACCAACCTACAAGCAAGTCTGTGACCAGGAAACCGGACATGCTGAAGCAATTCAGGTGACATTTAACCCGCAAGTGATCACCTATGCCGACCTATTGAATGTATTCTTTTCAGTACATGATCCAACTACGCTCAACCGGCAGGGAGCTGATGTCGGAACCCAATATCGTTCGGTTATATTTCATCACTCCTCCGAGCAGGAACAAATTGCAAGAGAGATTATCGCTGAATTAGATCAGAAAAATATCTGGAATAACCCAATTGTGACCGAGGTGGTTCCTTTTGAAAAATTTTACAAGGCTGAAAATTACCATCAGAACTACTATGCTAATAATTCCAAACAGCCTTATTGCGGGATTGTGATCGCCCCTAAAGTAGCCAAATTTCGAAAAGAATTTATCGATAGACTAAAGTAATAAATTCGACGGAAATTCTGCCTATATTTATCTGTTGCTGAAATATTAATAATCAAACCCCTTATAGATTTTTTTCAGGGGTCCAAAGATAATCATCAGCGTTGCATGATGATTTCACCAGTAATGACATCCAGAACATATAATCTCGCATCCATTGAAAAATAGAATAGATTTCCCTGCCAGCCAATAATACTTGGTGCAGAATAGAAATCGCCACTAATGTTTTTAAAAGGGATTATCTTTTCTGAAGTGATGCTGCCATCCGTCATGCTGATCGTTTTGATGACCAATTGGTTAGGCTCTGCTTGAAAATTTAGTAATAGCACCCCGCCTGGAGATTCATGCCAGGTCCATGCAAATTCATCAATATCCAACAAACTTTGATATTGATCCGGTGGATCCAGGGGTTTCGAATTATCCAATATCATCTGCCAGACACGATCACCCATGGTCATATTTATTCCCCAAAGTTCGAATCGTTCAGTACCACGTGTTCTACGGGCACGCACCAACAAATTGTCCCCGGACAGATACAAAGGTATCAGTTCATAATCCGGGTCATCAAACAGTATTTGCATTGATCCACTATGTTTGTTTATTGTATAGAGACGATGTTCATGATTAAAGATCAGGTGCGATTCTGTCAGAATCGAGTGAAAGTCATCATTAAAGAAATTATAAGCATCCTGTTGGGAAAATTGCCAACTCCTTTGTCCGTTTTGAAGGTTATAGCGTTGCACGCACCCATCAAAAATGCCATAGATAATATACACCGAGTTTTCAGCTTCATCAGGAACGATTCCTGCATCAAGACCAAGATCGTTTTCCAGCGAATTCTCTGCTTGACAACTTGGTGTTATTCTCAGAGCTTCGTGACCATCTGATGGGTCAAGGAAGATCAGACTGTAAGTATTCTTATCAACCGTTGTATCCATGATAACTGCCCAACCACCAATTTTTCGGATTTTCCGGTCATATCCATTGAGCGATCGGCTCCATTCCTGATCACCTGTGCGGGTGTTATAAGCCTGCAAGGTGCGATCTTGGGATATGGCAAGCAAGCGATCATTCATGATCACCAGGCTATCATCTCCATACTCAAGATTGTCTGGCATTTCAACTTGCCAGACCTGAATTCCATCCTGGTTACTTAAAGCAGTAAGTAAATTATCATTAACATAAAATAAATTCTCGTTGTTTGCGCGCAGCGCATCCACAGCTTTGCCTTTGGGGAAAGGTGTACTTTTCCATAGAATTTTGCCCGTGATCGTATTGACTCGACCGAGCAACCTGTTCTCATCATTTACATTGTAGAATTGGGTGACTACATCCGGGTTCGTATCCTGTCCTGTTGGTAGCAGCACTGCAGGACCATAGGCATTCAGTTTGTCAGTAAAGGGTCCGCCTGGTTGTAATAAAGCAAATCCAATCACACCTCCGACTACCAAAAAAATAAAAATTGGAAGGACACAACCTATTAAGCTGATCCCACCAGTAATCGTTGCAACTCCAGCTTTCTGCGCAGCTGTAACTTGAACGATCGGGTCTGGTTTGACCGAAAAACCAGCTTCAGGTGATACAAGATTCCCGGATAGAATCTGTTCAATGGCGTAGCGCGCCCGCATTTGACTTACATCATAAATTTCGCGATACAGCTTGGTGGCTTCGACCAGATTACCTTTTTTCAATTGAGTAATTATCTCTTCGGGGACTCCGCGTGCCTTTTCTGGGGCTGCCTCTGGTTTTTCCCCCGGTCTAAGTGCATCGATAAAGATCACATTCTGACAGAATTTGCAATGAACCACCGGTTTTGTGCCATCAGTTTCCAGAGGAGCGCCACAGGTTGGGCAATTGAGACTTTTGAGGTTGGAAGCTGGCATTTTAACTCCTTGGGATCATCAATAGTGTGCTCATTCTCAATGATACAGGGAAGAATGGTAAATAATTAGTATAAGACAAACTTAGGAACCACCATCCATCCTATCTTCATAGAAGAAAAATTATTGAATGGAAGAAATTTTCCCTGACGATCACGAAAAACTTATTACAAGACTAATCAAGTAAATTATAGGACAGAATTGTAAAACTGTATCACATAATTTTTTCTTGTCAATTTGGTCCCCGGCATATATGACCCAATTTGGCAGATATCTATTGATATAATCCATTTATGTTGGAAACCATTTCTCAAACAAAATCAATCAGCACTCCGACCTTTCATGTCGGAGATATACCTGTCTATGGAGATGCCATCCTGGCACCAATGGATGGATTCTCAGATTGGCCCTTCCGCTCTTTATGCCGGGAGTTGGGTTCAGCCATGAGCTACACAGAGTTTGTCAAAGCAGAAACAATTCTGCGAAAGTCACGTCGACCAATCGCCAAATTGATGTACACTCCATCAGAAAGACCTGTCGTTTTCCAAATCTATGGAGATGATCCAGAACTGATCGTTAAAGCCGCCCTCAAAGTTCAATCCCTTAGACCGGATATCATCGACATCAACATGGGCTGTCCAGCCCGTACGGTCACCAATCATGGGGCCGGCGTGGGATTAATGCGAACGCCTCTCAAAGTAGCCCATATTTTTGATAAGCTGAGTAAACAGTTGGATATACCTGTCACCGGCAAGATCCGCCTGGGTTGGGAGGAATGCCGTAATCATGTGTTGATCGCCCGGATCATTGAGGAGAATGGCGGTGCGTTAATCGCTGTCCATGCGCGTACCAAGCAGCAGGGTTTGGCTGGACAGGTTGACTTGGAAGCGATTGCGGAAGTGAGTTCTGCGGTAAAAATACCGGTAATCGGAAATGGGAACATCAGACAGGTTGCCGATATTGAGCACATGAAAAAGCTTACTGGCTGCCAGGCAGTCATGATCGGTCGCGGCGCAATTGCCAATCCTTGGATCTTTTCTGGCCTTGACCGTGATCAGGTCCCCTACGAACAGGTCCGCAAGGTGGTTCGTATCCACCTGGAACACAATATTGAATTCTATGGGGAGGAAGATGGACAGCGCTTATTTCGAAAACACGCAGTCCAGTACCTATTACGGCATGGGTTGGATCGTGAAGCCCGTAAAGAGATTTTAAGTAAGAAACCCCCGGAAGAATTTTTAGAAATGCTCGATCAGATCAATTCGTTTTCTCAATTGAACTTAGAAGATCAAACATAGTTAGAAACCATATTTGAAGGTGGGCTGCCTTTAACCGTGAAGTTGGACGGGCGTGCAGCCAGCCTTGTTTGTTCTTCAAGTAGAATTCCCGCTTACCCAGACCTTCTTGATCGTCCATCAGACTTTTGATCAACTCAACATTGGATGGATTGAGCAGAACGCTTTGTGCCCACGCTTTGTCTTGGGCATAAACTTTAATGCTATCCAGTGGATTGGGTGAGAAATCCACTTTCTCGCAATCATTGCAATCCAGCAAGGGCTTGGACTCTCCTATTGCCATGTGTTGATCGATATCAGTTTCTATCCGAATATTTAGAAGGCTATTCTGTAGCATGCGACCTGGAGAAAATTGAGCTTCCACCTGACGTCCTTCCAACCTGCCTTGATATTGCCTCCCCAATCCCAGATAGTTGCTTGATGAAAGACCTCTTGTTGTGAAGAAGGTATCAAAGACACTTCCTGCCATAAGAATTGCTTTCACCAAATAGACGCTTAAAGCAATCAACCATACCAGCCCCAAGATTCCGGTCACGATGGCAGCCATCATATTACGGGCATTGCTTCCGGAAATTGGAAAAGGTACTGGCAAGGGTATAAGGATCAGCATTAAAGCCAATCCCAGTAAAAGGATTGGTGATACCGCAAGAATGATAATAATGAGTGTATTTTTAGGGGTAGACATTCATTGCTCCTTCTTAAATCAGGAGAATTAAATTTACTGTTTTTAATAATTAGCTGCCTTGATCAAGATAAATAATTGACAATTAACTATAGCACATTCATCGATACCTAATATAACGATAAATTTTTTAAGTTCTGTGAAATTTTTTCTTAATGATTAGGGATCATGAGGAATAAAATTTGTACCAGCACTCTTGGATACCCCAAAACCCTTCCCTCAGAAGAAACTGTCCAAAGGTATAATACAGATATGGCAAAAACGCAGAGTAGATATGTATGTCAACAGTGTGGGCGCGCCTCTGCAGGATATATGGGACGCTGCCCCCAATGTGGTGAGTTCAACAGCATGGTTGAAGAGATCGTCGCTTCCGAACCGCAGAAAGGCAAAGGTGCGGTACGCGGATTAAGTGGACGTTCGACAGCCAGTCGATTGAAGGATATCAGTGCAGATGCTGAAGACCGTATCCATGTGCCGATTGGGGAATTTTCACGCGTTCTGGGTGGAGGCATTGTTCCGGGTTCGATCGTCCTCATTGGTGGTGACCCGGGCATCGGCAAGTCCACCCTCATGCTGCAGCTGGCGCTTGAGATGGTAGGAAAGCAAAGGATATTGTATGTCTCTGGAGAAGAATCAGAACGCCAGATCAAAATGCGTGCCATGCGCCTGGAAGGGTCAGGCGGACAAATCACCAAGGCAGATGATCTTTTTTTGGTCACGGAAACCAATCTGGATACCATTTTTGAGCATATTCAGGAAACCCACCCGCAGCTGGTGATCGTTGACTCGATCCAGACTGTATATATGGCAGACATGGAATCCGCGGCTGGTTCTGTCTCCCAGGTTCGCGAATGCGCCTCACGCTTGAGGGAATTTGCCAAAACATCAGGAGTTTCTGTCTTCATTATTGGGCATGTTACGAAGGAAGGTGTCATAGCCGGTCCGCGTATTCTTGAACACATCGTAGACACGGTGCTCTATCTGGAAGGTGATCGTTTCCAGGCCTATCGTCTGCTTCGTTCAGTCAAGAATCGATTTGGAGCAACAGCCGAGGTGGGTGTCTTTGAAATGCGAGAACACGGTCTGGTGGAAGTTACCAATCCATCCGAGGCATTCCTATCGGAGCGTATGATCAATGCCGCCGGGTCAGCCATTGCAGTGACCATGGAAGGCACACGTCCATTGCTGGTGGAGATCCAGGGCTTGACCAGTCCAACACAGTTTGGCAATGCCCGTCGAACACCGAACGGAGTGGATATCAACCGGGTGCTTATGATCGCGGCAGTCTTAACCCGCCGCATGAATCTGCGGTTGTCGGAACAAGATATCTTCGTCAATGTGGTCAGTGGTTTAAAGGTGGATGAACCTGCAGCCGATCTTGCTATTGCTGCGGCTGTGGCTTCGTCCATGAAAGATATGCCTGTTAAAGCAGATACTGTTTTAATCGGTGAGATCGGGTTGGCAGGTGAATTACGCATGCCCGGTCAAATGCCGGTACGTCTGCGCGAAGCAGCCAAGCTGGGCTTTAAAACTGCGGTGGTTCCCAAGCGCTTGCGAAAGGGTGAACCCTGGCCAGATGGGATTGAGATCATCGAATCTCGTTCTCTCTACCAGGCACTGGAAGCTGCCCTGATTTTGGATAAGCCTCTACCCAAAGGTCGAAAAGTGGTATAAGAACAACGCTTCATTATTTACTCTCACAAGGTTACATTACTTGTGAGAGCTTTTTATCATCTTCTTCTAATCCAATTCTATTAAAATTCTACCTAAATCTACATTGACGGATGTTTTGATCGTGATAAATTTACACCCGTCCGGGCGAGATCGATAAATGGTTTTTTTCAATTATTGGCAGCCTGAAATTAACTGGATGCAGCGCTATGATAGGAGTTTTCCAGAATAGGACAGGTTTCCCGCAGGTCGCCCCCCATATTAAAGTGGGTACCCAGCTGACTTTTGAACACCTTATGCGATTATTTTGATTAGTTACTCCAGAACCTGATCTTTTGGAAAAAATATGCTCCTGAAACGCATCCAACTTGGAATGATCCACGCTGCGGTCGCAATGACACTGGTTCCCATCAACAGCACCCTGAACCGGGTGATGATCAAAGAACTTGAGTTGTCTGCGCTCCTGGTGGCAATTTTGGCTTCGCTTCCCTATGTTTTTTCACCGATACAGATGCTGATAGGCTCCTATTCAGATCGCCATCCAATATTTGGATTCCGGCGCACGCCTTATATCCTGCTTGGGCTTTTGTTATGTGTGGTCGGTGTGATCGTCACACCCCAGGTGGCTTTCGAGTTAGCGGGAAATTGGTGGTTGGGCTTGTGGTTGGGTATTTTGGCATTTGGAGCATGGGGTATGGGGTATAACTTTGCCAGTGTATCCTACATGGCTCTGGCATCTGAGATATCGGGTGAAAAAGGGCGCAGTAAGACCATTACCGTCATGTTCCTTATCATGATCATGAGCATGATCCTGACCTCGCTTGGAATGGGTCGTATGTTGGACCCGTATTCTCCCCAGGTTTTACAAGAGACCTTCCTGATCATTGGTATGCTTGCTCTTTCAATAGGTGTCCTGGGTCTGCTGAGTCTTGAAAAAAAGGTTTCAAAACCTACCATCCATACATCCGGGGGAAACATCATGATCCGCCAGATCTTTCGTTCAATAATGGATAACCAGCAAGCGAAGACTTTCTTTGTTTATCTTTGGTTATTATTAATCGCATTGCTTGGGCAGGATGTTCTACTTGAACCTTTTGGTGCGGAATCATTTCAAATGAGTGTTCGCACAACCACCCAGCTTACTTCAATTTGGGGTGGATGTATGCTAGTAACATTGGCAGTTGGGGGGCTGCTTGAAGGACGGTTTCCCAAACGCACTCTCGCACAAGCTGGAAATTTTGGTGCTTTATTTGGCTTCCTTTTGATCGCAGCAAGTGGAATGTTCGCCATGATCCAAGTTTTCTATCTTGGAGTTGTCGTATTAGGTCTGGGGACAGGTCTTTCCACGGTTACCAATCTTTCCCTGATGTTGGATATGACCACACCTGCAAATGTAGGCCTTTTTATTGGTGCATGGGGCTTCTCCAATGCCCTTTCCCGATTAAGTGGCTCAGTGATGGCAGGATCGATCCGGGATGTGGTAACTTATTTATCCAGGAATGCTGTACTCGGATATGTGATCGTATTTATTGCCGAAATTGTATTGATGGGTGTATCTATCTGGCTGCTGCGAAGTATAGATCCGGTTGCATTTCGTAAACGTGCCGGGAATATCACTTTTTCCGAAAAAATCAGTGTGGGTATGGACAATTAAAAATGAATGAAAAATTGGATTGGATGACTCTCAGTCAGGTGGCAGGATTTCTAGGTGTGCACCCCAGCACAGTACGCTTATGGTCCGATAAAGGTCAGATACCTGTGCAACGTACACAGGGCAACCACCGCCGCTTTCTAAGAGCTGAGGTCGAGTTGTGGGCAAAAACAGCACGCCAGACAGAAAATCTGGAACCTGCCAATGTTGTCCAGCATGCACTTGGTAATATGCGCTTCCGGATCAAAGAAAACAATCTCGAATCAGAGTCGTGGTATCACAAATTGAACGAGGAAGCCCGTCTGCAATACCGTATGAGTGGCCGGATTTTGGTACAGGGGTTGTCGAATTTTCTTGTCAGCCAGGAGGATGATGCCATGACCGAGGCACATGCCATAGGTTATGAATATGCCTCGCGAGGGCGTACCTGCAATTTGGACAGTGTTGATGCTGTGCGGGCATTTCTCTTTTTTCGCAATGCTTTACTCCAATCCATCGTTGATGTTTACCAGGAATCCCGCATCCCATCCGGATCAGCGTGGAGTTCTATGCTCAATAAAATTCACACTTTTACAGACAATATATTGATCTCATTACTGGAAACATATCAATCCTTTGAAAACAAGGCTCATTAAACATTCACGTGAAGATTATGCATAATAAATTAAATAAATCCAACCCACCCTTACGCGCCTATCCAAAACTGTATGAAAAGATCATTCCAATCGCAATCGGTCTGGTCGTAATCGTACTTGTGATTTTATTAGTCATTACCTTAGGGGTTGCCCTGGGTGTATGGATCAACCCGGTTCAGCTCTAAATTAACAATAATAAATATATTTTTCTGGAGGTAGTTATGTTCAATGTGATCGTTCCACTTCTGTCAGGTATCATCAGTTTCGTGTTCGCTTTCTCTATCTTCAAGAGATACTTGGTACGAAAAGGTTCCTATCTCCTGATCTGGGGAATCGGTACCATCTTTTATGGGATCGGTAGTTTCAGTGAAGCCTATTATGGAGCCATCGGATGGAATCCATTTATCTTCCGCTTGTGGTATTTATTTGGTGCAATATTGGTTGCTGCCTGGTTGGGGCAGGGAACTGTATTTATGCTGGCAAAACGCAAGTGGGCGAATATCCTGCTAGTGATCTTGATCCTAGGATCGGTTTATGGAGCTTTTAAGGTCTTTTCTGCCCAGCTTGATCCGGCATTAATGGCAACCAGCGCACATACCGGAAGTGAATTGAGCGGTGCTGCCATAATGAGCCCTGGTGTACGCATCCTGACACCATTCTTTAACATGTATGGTACATTAACCCTGGTGGGTGGTGCTGCATATTCTGCATTCATCTTCTGGCGCAAGAGGGTTCTCCTGCACCGAACCATTGGAAATATCCTAATCGCAACAGGGGCGACATTACCAGCTTTTGGTGGTTTTTTCAGCCGCTTACAGATCCCTGGGGCGTTATATATTGGAGAATTTCTGGGAATTCTTTTGTTGTTTGCTGGTTT
>JBDRQK010000033.1:0-7733 GCA_043826315.1 Chloroflexota bacterium | reverse complement strand
ATTATCCACTGCCCGCGACATCACCGATCGCAAACTGGCTGAGCAGAAAATAGCTGCCTCCGAAGCCGAATTGAGGGCTTTGTTTGCAGCCATGACAGATGTCGTCATCAAATACGATACCGAGGGTCGTTACCTTGAGATAGCTCCCACCAGGCCCGAAAACCTCTTTCGCCCATCAGATGAAATGCTGGGCAAAACCGTCCACGACATCCTGCCGAAGGAGCAGGCCGATTACATCCTAGCCAGGATCAGGGAAAGTTTGCAGACAGGCCAGGTGGTGGCTGGTGAATATTCCCTGCTGATCGATTCCAGGCAGATCTGGTTCTCTGTCAACATCTCACCTCTCCCGGATAACACGGTGCTCTGTATGGCGCACGATATCACCGCACACAAGCAGGCTGCCGACACTTTATTGGAAGCTGAGCGTCGTTTCAGGCGGACGCTTGAAAACGTCAACCTGATCGCCATCGAATTCGACAGCACTGGCTGCATTACCTTCTGTAATGATCATTTTCTGTGGTTAACAGGCTGGCAGAGGCAGGAGATTATCGGGAAAAACTGGTTTAAAACCTGCCTTCCGCACAGACTGAGAGAAAAGGTCGAACAAACCTTTATCACTTCCCTGTCATCCGCCGATATCCCTGTCCACTATGAAAACGAGATCCTGACAAAGCAGGGAGTGGAGCGCCTTGTCAGCTGGAGCAATACCATCCTGCACGACCCTGCCGGTTCACCCATCGGCATCTCCAGTATTGGGGAAGACATCACCGAGAAAAGGCACTCTGAAGAGAAATTAAATGAAAGCGAACAACGCTTTCGTGCCCTTATCGAACACAGTCACGATGCCGTCACCATGCTGGACGCGGATGGAACTGTGCTCTATGATTCTCCCTCGATCCAACAGGTCCTGGGTTATTCCCCCACAGATCGCATTGGCAAAAAGGTTTTTGAATATGTAGTCCCGGAAGAACGCCAGGGTATGGCGCAAGGATTCGCCAAGTTTGCTCAAGAAATAGGCGCGGTAGCCTTCTCTGAAGTACATTTCATCCATAAGGATGGTTCTACCAGGATCATTGCGGGTGCCCGCACGAACCTGCTGCAGGAACCGGCTGTCCGGGCGGTAGTCGTCAATTACCGCGACATCACCGCACGTAAGCGAGCCGAAGAAGCTTTAGAAACCGAGCGCAATTTCGCCCAGCAGATCATGAGCTCGATGGGGCAGGGTCTGACCGTCACCGATGGTCAGGGTCGTTTCGAATATGTCAATCCGGAATATGCACGCATGACCGGATACGATCCCGAAGAACTGCTGGGTAAGACCCCAGGCGACTTTACCGCCCCGGGATCACTAGGTATCCTGGAAGAAGCGGGTGTCAGTCGCCGTCTGGGAGAGACCAGTACCTACGAGATTGACCTGGTACATAACGATGGGCACATCGTACCTGTCATGATCACGGGTGTGCCGCGCCTGGAAGCAGGAAAATTGATCGGCACGATCGCCGTCATTACAGATCTGACCGAGCGCATGCAAACCGAAAAAGCCTTGCAGGAAAGTGAGGAGAAATTCAGGCTGCTCTCAGAAAATTCTGTTACAGGCATCTATATCATCCAGGATGCCAAAATAGCCTATGTTAATCCAAGTCTTGCAAAATTATTCGGATATTCACCCGAGGAGATCATAGGCAAGTTCAGTTTAAAAGACTTGATCCACCCGGATGATATTCAAATGGTGATGACAAAACTTCAGGAACGGCTGGGAGGTCTGGCTGAAGATAGAAATACTGCTATTAAAGCTGTGAAAAAAGATGGTTCGATCATCTATATTGAAGTCTATGGCGTCATGATCGACTTCCATGGAAAACCCGCCGTGATGGGAACGCTATTAGACATCACATATCGCAAACATGCCGAAGAAGAATTACAGAATAGTGAACGCAGGTATCGTGACCGAGCCACTGAGTTGGAGACGATCATGGACATCGCTCCGGTAGCCCTGTGGGTTGCACAGGATCCTTCCTGCAATACCGTTGTCGGTAACAGGACCGCCAATGAGCTTCATCGAATTCTACCTGGTCAGAACGCATCCCTTACACCTGCCGCTGATCCACAACTCCGACCCAGCCATCTGAGAATATTCCACGATGGCACTGAGATAAAACCAGAGGAACTGCCTCTCCAGGTGTGTGCCTCCAAAGGCATTGAAATCCGGGATTTTGAATCGCAGATCGTATTTGAGGATGGCACAATCATCCATGAAATAGGAAATGCCAAGCCGCTCTTTGATGAAAATGGCCAGCCGCGCGGTGCGATCGGTGCTTTTACTGATGTTACCGGGCTCAAACAGGTCGAAGAAGAGATCCGGCAGCGGGTTGAAGAGCTGGGCATTTTACAGAAAACCGTTCTGGACATTACTGCCGCTCAAAACCTGCCGGGATTGCTCGAATCCATTGTGGAACGCGCCTGCCAGTTGCTGGGTGCCGCCGGTGGTGGTCTGTACCTGAACGACCCGGACAAAGCCGAAGCACGCTGCGTGGTCAGTTACAAAACACCCAGTAATTATGTGGGTACTGTATTAAAACATGGCGAGGGTTTGGCCGGAAAGGTAGCCCAGAGCGGTCAGACGATCAATATCACCAATTATCAGGAATGGTCGGGGCGCTCGCCAGCCTTTGAACAGGAACAAACCTTCAGCGCTGTTCTGGGAGTACCCTTGTTGTGGGGTGGGCAAGTCACAGGGGTGATCGACCTGCTGCACTACGAGGCAGGCAAATCGTTCAGCCAGGCTGACGAAGAGTTGGCAGGCCTGTTTGCAGGTCATGCCGCCATCGCCATTGAGAACAGCCGCCTGCTGGATGCCAGCCAGGCAGGCGAGGAGCAAATACGCACCCTGTCCACCCGCCTGGCGGAAGCTGAAGAGAACGAGCGCCGGCGCATCGCCCGCGAACTGCATGACCAGGTCGGTCAGAGCTTGAGCGCTTTAAGCATCAACATGAACATCATGCATTCCCAGATCCCCGATTACCTGCCCGGCTTCAAGCGCCGACTGGAGGATTCGCTCATGCTGATCGACCAGACCACGGATCATATCCGCAACCTGATGTCGGAGCTGCGCCCGGCTGTGCTGGATGATTACGGTCTGAAAGCTGCCCTGGATTGGGCTGCCGGGTCGGTTGCCAGCCGCACCAACCTCAAGCTGCTGGTGGAAGGCGAGTGCAAACGCTTCCCGCCCCGGGTGGAGATCTCCCTCTTTCGCATTGCACAGGAAGCACTGGGCAACATCACGCGGCATGCCCACGCCCGGAAGGTTAAGATCCTGCTTACCCAGGACGGCCCGGACATGAGCATGGCGATCACAGATGACGGGGTGGGATTTGACCCGTCAGCCATAGCTGCCACTGAAAAATCCGGCTGGGGTTTGCGCCTGATGGCTGAGCGTGCCGAATCGATCGGCGCCAGCCTGCAGGTCGAATCGAGACCCGGGCAGGGTACAACGATCACGGTACGATACCATGATAAAGATTCTGCTGGCGGATGACCACACCGTTCTGAGTGACGGGCTGCGTGTGTTGATCGAATCGCAGGCGGATATGCATGTGGTTGCGGTCGCCACGGATGGGCGCCAGGCTGTGCAACTGGCACAGGAGCTCCGCCCCGACCTGGTGCTGGTGGATGTCAGCATGCCCGGGTTGAATGGCATTGAAGCTGCCCGCCAGATCCATGCAGGTTGCCCGGAAGTCCGGACCCTGATGCTCTCCATGCATGCCGACATGGAATACGTCCACCGCTCCACGCAGGCCGGGGCACAGGGCTACATTCTTAAAGAATCAGCAGGAGCTGAGGTGCTGCAGGCCATCCGGGCTGTATTGGTCGGAAAAACCTACTTCAGCCCCAAGATCACCGATAAGATGCTGGTCAGTCTCTCTCACAGCCGTTCGGGTCCGCTGGAAAGGTTGAGCGACCGGGAGCGCGAAGTTCTGCAACTGGCAACGGAAGGCCGCACCAGCCTGGAGATCGCCGCCCTGCTTAATCTCTCACCCAAAACAGTGGAGACCTACCGCAGCCGCATCATGACCAAACTGGACCTGGACAGCCTGCCCGCCCTGGTCAAATTTGCCATCCAGCACGGTCTGACCGGGTTGGAGGATTAAATGTCTCCCTCAACCCGGGGCGGATTTCCAGCACAGACTCCCTGCAGAAGGCAACTTAACGAAAAACACTTTTTTTGCAATATTATGACTTCTTTTTTTATCCAAAAAGGGAGAGTGACAGCATGACCCATGCCCTCATCGATCAATACCGATTCACGCGCGCCGAATGGCTGCGCGGCCTGGCAGACCTGGGCGAAGAAGACGCCACCCGTCACTTCGGCCCCATGAATTGCATCAGCTGGACGGTCGGTCACCTGGCCTGGCATGAGCAGCGCTATTGGCTGGAGCGTGCCCAGGGCATCACCCTGTTCCCGGACCTGAACAAGCTCTTCGCCTATGGTGCACCCATGAGCACACCCTCCTTTACTGAAATGCTGGAGATGTGGCAGGCGGTCACAGGTGCTACGGATGATTTCCTGGATGCACTCTCGACCGGATCCCTGCAGGGTATGCTGATGCTTAAGGGTCAGCCCACAGATCAAAGCCTCGGTTCAGCTTTGCATCGCATCACTTACCACTACTGGTACCATATTGGCGAGATCCAGGCCATCCGGCAGATGCTGGGGCACACCAACCTGCCCGAGTTCGTTGGTGCCATCGAGAGCCTGGCTCCCTATCGCCCGGAATGAGGAGCAACCAGTGAGCCCAACCCGCCTGTCCCGCCTGGAATCCGGCTTTCGCACCGTGCTGGCTTTCAACGAAGCCTTCAACCGGCAGGATGTCAGTGCCATGCTGGGACTGATTAGCGACGATTGCATCGTTGAGAACGCCTCTCCCGCCCCCGATGGCACACTGTACGAAGGCAAAGACAGCCTGGCACAGTATTGGCGGGAGTTTTTCAGCGCTTCTCCCCGGGTTCATATCCACATTGAGGAGATCTTTGGGCTGGGTGAGCGCTGCATCCTGCGCTGGCGCTATGAATGGGAAGATGAGATGGGGGAGAAGGGTTACGAGCGTGGTGTGGATATCTTCCAGGTGCGCAACGGCTTGATCAGCGAGAAATTATCCTACGTCAAGGGATAAAGCGGTGGATCTGGCGCGTGCCCGGTAAAATTGATGGCTGTTTATCTTTTCGGTCGCGACAAGCTCCCTCCTTTCATCCATCGATGATATCCCCCCCCAAAAAAAAATCGTGTTTCTTTTGAAGGAGGTTGGGTGGGGTCCAGAATTGATGGCTGGAAATAATGTTGGGTTTAACTTTGGCTTTGAAAGAGTATCTATCTGATTGATCGGCTCCCCAAGCAGTTTTTCTCATTTTTCGTCCAGAACGCTATCAATGGCACAGAGGACACCTTCGATGTTATTCATGACATCGCTATTCCAATAGCGTATCACGCGGTAACCCTTGGATTCCAGAAATAGAGTTCTTTCTTCATCATACACTTCCTGCTCGAGGTGATGACTGCCATCCAATTCAATGATGAGTTTATTCTTAATCGAACAAAAATCAACAATGTAGTTCCCAATTGCATGTTGCCTTCTAAAATTTACTCCGTTCAATTTGTTTCCGCGCAGGCTCGCCCAAAGTTTTCTTTCAGCTGGTGTAAGTTCATTGCGTAATTCTCCTGCCTGGTGCATAGTTATAGGGTTGCTTCTTTTCGGTCGGGACAAACCCCCCCCTTTCCTCCCCCATTTTTGTGGTGCGAAAATGGGGGAGATAAAATTAATTTATTTTCAAGAAATAATATTTTCATCCATCAATAATATCCCCCTCCCCCAAAAATCGGGTTTCTTTTGGGGGAGGTTGGGTGGGGGCTAGAATTGATGGCTTGAAATAATGTTGGATTTTCCTTTGGTTTTGAAAGAATATCAACCTCTTTAATTCATTCAACCTAACCTTGCATCTTTAAAGCTGGTAAGCTAGTGAGGCACAAGAGGCATTGTTCAGGTTGGGTGGGGGCAGCGGGTTCAACCTCTTGCCATCGAGTTCATTTTCCTGTATGCTTAATGATGCAGGTTGAGTCTTGCGACGAACCACACCCAGCATGCTTACGGAACCCAACAATTAATTAATACCAAGAAAAGGGCGACCCTTATGAAAACCATCCAAAACATTTTCGACAACCTGGATCTGTGGCGGAACCTTCCGGCATATCAACTGGAAAGGCGCGCGGATATCTTCTTTTCCATCTATCTCCCCGAAATTCTATCCAGGAAAGTCGGCATGGACATCGAAGGTGTCATACCGGAATTCCCCATTCGTGTTGGAAGCATTCAACCCGAGCAAGACATCAATAAATCTTTCAAGGTGGATTACCTTGCCAAAGCCAGGGACGGAAAAACGATCCTGTTTGTCGAACTCAAGACCGATCGCAGTTCCCGGCGCGGAAAGCAGGATTGGTATCTGCAGCGAGCCAGCCAGGTGGGTATGATCGAGTTGTTGGTCGGACTGCGCCAGATCTGTAAAGTCACCAGGAGCAGAAAGAAATACCGTGTTTTGCTCGGTTTGTTGCAGGACATGGGATTGATCGTCATGGATAACGTGGAAGCCTTCGAGATCGTCCCGGCCGACTACAATATCCAGGTCGTATACATTCAGCCCAACAACCCGCTCGGGCAGGAGAACGTCATCACTTTTGAGGAAATCTCACAATTGATCAATAAACACGGCGATGAGCTGAGCCTGCGTTTTTCAAAGTCACTTTTAAAATGGTCCAACCCCAGGGTAGGCGGGTCTGCCGGTAAGCAGGCTTGTTAGAGCGGGTCAGCCGGGCTTTCAACCGATCTGTTTCTTCAAGAAACCCACCTTCGATTATCAGGAGGATGTTATGTTAAAAATAACCAGGACAGACAAAGGGGATATTATCCGGTCTGTTGTCTATATTTCCATCTATGTGATCGTCATTGGCATAAGCGCATTCCTGCTGTTACCTGGTCTCTGGTATGCCTGGCTTGGGCTGGTTCTGGCAGGCATGCTGATCCTGGTAAACTGGCACAAGCAGAAGACCGCCTACCGCTGCCCAAAATGCGAACATGTCTATGAAATCTCATTTCTCGCTGACCTGGTTGCTCCGCATGGGTTCAACAGCGAGGGTGGCTGGCTGCTGCTACGCTGCCCGGGCTGCCATCAAAGAAGTGTGACCCAGACCCTCAAGAAAGTTGAGTGAGATAGAGTTCCGTCGACGGTTTTCTTTAGCACCAAGAAGAACCCATCCGGGTCGATTCGAAGATATGAATTTTCCTTAAGAAATTTTGTCCTTTATGAAACCATCAATTCTCGCCTTCATTGTAATGATCCTGCCAACTCTGGTCAGTTGCACTTCCACCACACCGACACCGGTTTTCGAAGAAGGGTTTGCGATCTATCTTCTGGGGGAAAATATATCCCCTCCACAACCCGTCAACCTGGACCTTCTTGAACTCGCCCAGCACCCCCTTCTTTCCAGCAAAGATATTGTCTCCTACACCCGCGCCACCCATGAGATTGAGCTGACTCGAAATGGGTATCTGACCATCGCCGCCCTGTCGCTCCCGGTGACCGGGATTTCTTTTGCGGCTTGTGTTAACGGTCTCCCGATCTATACCGGCGCTTTTTGGCCCGGTTACTCCTCCTTGAGTTTCGATGGCATTGTCATCGACCCTATC
>JBDRQK010000032.1:0-5358 GCA_043826315.1 Chloroflexota bacterium | reverse complement strand
GAAAAATTGCACGAGAAGCTTTATCATAAAGCTCTCGAGAACCTTGGAAAGTCAACGGGCGATGTGGATTATTATGTCTGCCCGATCTGTGGACTAACGCACGAAGGACCTTTTGAAGGACGATGCCCGATTTGTAACACGCCCGGCGATCGCTTCCAGCGTGTCGATTGATAATGTCTGGATGGATATTCACAGAATATTGAAAAAAAGATCTTTGCAAATTGCCTCTGGGCATGTCTGGACAGATTCGCCTGTTTCATGTAAACTTAGATTTCGTGATAATGGTATTCTTTTTTGGAGGAAGTAGCTTTGGCAAACATTAAGTCTCAAATCAAGCGTAATAAACAGAATGAAAAGCGGCGTCTGCGTAACAGGTATGTACGCGGTACAACCCGTTCTGTGGTAAAAAATGCCCGCAGCGTTATTGATTCCGGTGAAGTAGAAAATTCTCAAACCGCAGTCTCTGCTGCACTAAGTGCTTTGGATAAGGCTGCTCAGAAAGGCATTCTTCATAAAAACAATGCTGCTCGTCGTAAATCACGTTTGATGAAACGTTTGGCTGCTCTAACTACAAAATAACATCTCTTGTTCATCCGTAATTTCTTGGGCGGGGATCCCCGATTTAGTGGTCGGATCCCCGTTTTTGCGCGTTGGATTAAAAAAGTCTGATTCTATTGGAAGAAGAATCTTTCTGTTATGGATTAAATGGAAAAAAATCTTCAATTATTAATATAGACCTGTAGAAATGATATAATCGTTCCACAGGTTATAACTTGTAATAACTCGTTATTAAAATATGAACATTGGGATATGAAAAACAAGGTCATCTTGATTTCATATCCCAATGTTTCCTTGCATGAATTTAGTAGAAAAAAGCAATAATCTTAAGCAGGAAAAAATATGTTTCCATTAGTGCAAGAAAAAATCGATAAACAAATACAAGCTTTCTTTGAAAAATATGGCCTTCCTTTGGCAGAATTGAAATGGACATATCTTCCATTCAGTGGAGAATGGGGTACATCTACCTCGTTTTTCCAGACCGCTGCAAATGAAGCTCGTGCAGGGATCAGGTGCGGGTTACCTGTACCTCAGCGTGCCCAGCAAATTGCTGAACACGTTTGCAAAGAATTGGGACAAATGGATGGCATCAGCCATATCGAAGCTGTTAAAGGCTATTTGAACTTATATTATTCCACTCCGGAATTTACGCGACGGGTCGTTGATAATGTACTTGAGCAAGGATTTGATTATGGACGCGGCGCTTCCAAAAGTGAGCGCGTCATGGTCGAATATGCCCAACCCAATACGCACCATTCCTTTCATATTGGTCATTTTCGCAACACGATTTTAGGCGAGGTCCTGTCCCGCCTGGTCGAATTTTCCGGATTTGAGACCATCCGTGCGTCCTACCCGGGGGATATTGGTCTAAGCGTTATTACAGTTTTATGGGCTTATAAGCGCTTTTATTTCGGTCAGGAGCCTGAAGGAGTGCATGAGCGTGGTCAGTGGCTGGGGAAGATTTATACTGAGGCGGTAGCACTGTTCGAGAAAAAAGATAATGAAAGCCAGGCAGAAACAAAGCTGCGCAAAACATACGAAGCCGAGAGACACGAAATCTATCATCTTTGGGATACAGGTGATCCGGAGATTCGCCAACTCTGGTTGAAGACTCGCGAATGGAGTCTGGCTGAATTGCGGGATATCCTGAAAATGCTGGATATTACCATGGATGTCTGGTTCTTCGAGAGTGAAGTGGATGAACCTTCTAAGTTGATCGTTGATGAATTGATTGAAAGAGGGATCGCAGAGGATGAACGCCCAGAAGGTGGAGCGGTTATTGTCAATATTGATGAAAAATTAGGTCTTACAAAAGAAAAATATCGAACTAACGTACTCCTGCGCTCGGATGGAACCACGCTCTACCTTACCAAAGATCTGGCGCTGGCGAAAGTAAAATTTGAAAAATACCAGGTTGATCGATCCATCTATGTTGTGGATGTGCGCCAGTCTTTGCACCTGCAGCAGACTTTTGCCATTCTAAAGTTATGGGGTTTTCCGCAGGCCGAAAAATGTTATCATCTAGGTTATGGATTTGTCAGTCTTCCCGAAGGTGCCATGTCAGCCCGGAAGGGAAGGGTTGTCTTGTTCAAGGACGTGTACGATGAGGCTGAAAAGCGTGCTCTGGCTGCCATGGGAGAACGTACACCTGATATGCCGGAGAAGCAACGCCAGCAGATCGCCCGACAGATCGGGCTTGGTGCTCTTTCTTATGCCATGCTTTCTGTGGACAATAATAAAGACATCGTTTTTGATATCGACGAAGCCTTGAGCTTCGACGGGCGCACCGGTCCTTATATACAGAATGCCTATGTGCGTGCCAATAGTATTCTTAAAAAAGCTGGCAGCATTCCGGTTTTTGCTAGTTTTGATTACGATCTCAGCAACCATGAAGTACAATTGGTAGATATGATTTCCCGCTTTCCGGCGATTGTCCAGCAAGCAGCCGAGGAATACCGACCGTTGGTTATGGCAACCTACGCCTATGAGTTGGCCAATACTTTTCACAGTTTTTATCATGCCGTTCAGGTCTTACAAACTGAAGAGGAAGAGATCAAGACTGCCCGTCTGCGTCTTGTAGCGGCAGCCCGGCAGACGATCTCGAACGCGTTGTTGTTATTGGGCATCACAGCCCCAGAAGCGATGTGACGTAGCAAAAGCTGCGACCCTCAACTCTTAAGGAGAAATTTGAATGTCCCCAAAACGTATTATCATTATGGGCGCCGCTGGGCGCGATTTCCACAACTTCAATACCTATTTCCGAGATAACAAGGATTATCAAGTTGTGGCCTTCACCGCAACACAGATCCCTGATATAGAAGGGCGAACCTACCCCGCACAATTGGCTGGTGACCTTTACCTTAAGGGTATACCGATCCACGCCGAAGAGGAACTACCCCAACTCATCAAGGATTTGAAAGTGGATGAAGTCGTTTTTGCCTATTCAGATATTCCCCATCAAGTGGTCATGCACAAAGCCTCCCTGGTGCTGGCACTCGGTCCGGATTTTCGCCTGATGGGTGAAAAATCCACCCAGATAATATCCACCAAGCCGGTGGTTTCGATCTGTGCCGTACGCACCGGCTCGGGTAAAAGCCAGACCACCCGTCGGGTATCTCTGCTGCTGCGCAACATGGGCTATAAAGTGGCTGCCATCCGTCACCCCATGCCGTACGGCGACCTGGTCAAACAAAATGTCCAGCGCTACGCTGATTACAGTGATCTGGTCAAGCATGACTGCACCATTGAAGAGCGTGAAGAATACGAACCGCATCTCGATAACGGCGTGCTGGTCTTTGCCGGAGTGGATTACGAAGCCATCCTGCGCCAGGCTGAAAAAGAAGTTGATATCATCCTATGGGATGGTGGCAACAATGATTTCTCGTTCTATGTTTCAGACCTGAAGATCGTGGTGGCAGACCCGCACCGCCCCGGCCACGAAAGCAGCTATTACCCTGGTGAGACCAACACACTCGACGCAGATGTTTTCGTTATCAACAAGGTCGACACTGCCAATGCAGAAGATGTCATTGCAGTACGGGATAACCTGCGCAGGTTGAACCCCGATGCTGTCGTCATTGAAGCCGCCTCACCATTGTTCGTGGATGACCCGGCTGCCATTAAGGGCAAACGCGTCCTTGTCATTGAAGATGGCCCCACCCTGACGCATGGTGAGATGGCTTATGGGGCTGGTTATGTCGCAGCCCGTCGTTTCGGTGCCGCAGAGATCGTGGATCCGCGACCCTTTGCTGTTGGATCCATCGCAGCTACTTTCAAGAAGTATCCGAAAACCGGTCCTATCCTGCCAGCCATGGGATATGGTGAAGCCCAGACCCGGGATCTGGAAGCCACCATTGCCAAATCCGATGTGGATATGGTCATCATCGGAACACCCATCGATCTGACCCGCGTGCTCAAGATCAACAAGCCTTACCAGCGGGTTCGCTACGAATTACAGGAGATTGGCCAGCCGACCCTTGAAGACATATTGAAAGAAAAATTCGGAACTGAAAAATAATTGGTAACGAGAGGTCGGGAACAGCACAACCGTTCCCGACTTTTTACCGGAAGTGCGTATGTTCATAGATAAAGCAGAAATTTATGTTTGTTCGGGCAATGGAGGAAATGGCGCAGTCCATTTTCGCCGGGAAAAATATGTGCCGCGCGGCGGTCCGGATGGTGGCGATGGCGGCAGGGGCGGCGATGTCATCCTGGAAGTCAGAACCACCCTCAACACGCTCTACAGTTTCCGGCACACCACCCGTTATGTTGCCAGGGATGGCAAAGCGGGTGCAAAGCAGAAAATGTACGGGCGTGGTGCGGACGATCTGATCATCCATGTGCCACCGGGCACGGTCGTTATCGATAAGGACACGGACGAGATCCTGGGAGATCTGAAGGAACCCGGGCAGCAGCTTATCGTCTGCAAGGGCGGGCGTGGTGGACGTGGTAATGTTCACTTTAAAAGCTCCACCAATCAGGCACCGCGCGCTGCTGAAAAAGGGGAACCGGGCCAGGAGAAACATCTCAAACTTGAACTCAAGTTGATCGCCGATATCGGTATTGTCGGTGTACCCAACGCCGGAAAATCCACTTTGCTGACAGCTCTGACCAATGCCACTCCCAAGATCGCCTCTTATCCTTTCACCACCCTGGAACCCAACCTGGGTGTGGCAGCGGTGGATGAGGATACCAATGTCGTCCTGGCAGATATCCCCGGGTTGATCGAAGGCGCCTCCCAGGGCATCGGTCTCGGGCATGAATTTCTACGCCACGTTCAGCGCACGCGTGTTCTGATCCATCTGCTGGACGGGCTTGCTGAAGATCCTGTTGCAGATTACAACCAGATCAATGCTGAGCTTTCCATTTTTGACCCGCACCTGGGGAAAAAACTCCAGGTTGTGGCCATTAACAAATTGGACCAGTCCGAAGTGCAGGAACGCCTGCCCGTGCTTAAGAAGCAATTCAAAAAGTTGGGGGTTACTGTCTTTGCGATCTCAGCCCTGGCACGCACGGATGTACACAAATTGCTCCTGGCTGCTGTTCAGATGCTGAACGAAGCGCCAGCCCCGCAGGAGATCGCCCCGCTGCGCGTTTACCGGCAGGCGGATGACCCGCGCGATTTCAAAGTGTTGCGCGAAATTGACGGAAGCTGGCGGGTGATGGGAGCCGGTATCGAACGGGCTTCAGCCATGACCTATTGGGAGCATGATGGCGCTGTCCGCCGCTTTCAGAGGATCATGGAATCCCTGGGGGTTGACGAAGCCCTGCTTAAAGCCGGTGCCCAGGAAGGTGATACTG
>JBDRQK010000031.1:0-3168 GCA_043826315.1 Chloroflexota bacterium | reverse complement strand
CGCAAGTTTTTCAATTCGATCCGCCTTATCCAGCATGGAACCAAGCTTCTTTTGAAAGATGAGGGTTGCCAATTTCGGCCGGAAATCTTGCAACGTGTGTTTAAGGTCTTCACGCACAAAGAAATTCGCATCCGCGAAACGCGCCCGAACCACATGCTCATTCCCGGAGCGCACCAGGTCCAAACCCTGCCTGTCACCATTGCGTACCACCACGAAATAAGGCAGTAATTTTCCATCCTTCTCTACAGGGAAATAGCGCTGGTGTTTTTTCATGACCGAGATAAGGACTTCTTTGGGTAAGGCCAAGTATTCAGGTTCAAAACTGCCCAAAAATGGCAGGGGTTTTTCCACCAGGTTGGCAACTTCAGCCAGAAGATCCGGCGTGATGAGGGCTTTGCCGCCAACCGAGGCTGCCAATTCCCGGGTTTCAATCTCGATCAATTTCCGGCGGTCTTCCACTTCCAGCAGGATATCGTTTTGCTGCATGGCTTGGGCATAATCCTGGGCAGAGTTGATCGACATGGGTGGAGAGCCGTAAGGACGCAGACCAAAGGACAGGTTGCCCGCGATGAGTCCCGCATATGCAAACGGGATCACTGTTTCACCCAGCAATGCCAACAACCAGCGCAGCGGGCGCGCAAATGTTACGCTGCCAGGATCGCCAGTGATGGGGGAGGTTGGCAGCCAACGCATGGATTTCTCGAACTTAATGCTCGCGATCAATCCGGGCAGAGCTTCAATAAGGACTTGTGGAGTGGGACGTCCAGCCTGCCTGACCAACGCTACCACATAACTGCCTCCATCCAATTCCTGCACCTGCAGGTCTTTGACATCCAGCCCTTTGCCGCGTGCAAACCCTTCGGCAGCTTTGGTGGGTTTACCGGAAGAGTCAAATGCCCGTTCGGCTGGCGGCCCTTTTACTTCTTCTTCAATATCGGGCTGGCGACCTGCCAGATCTATGATCGAAACAACCAGGCGGCGCGGTGTACCAGAGATCCTGACAGTACCATGTTCGAGACGCAAATCTGCCAGCAGGGCCGGGACACGAAGGCGTAACTGGGCAAGGGCTGAATCCAGGTCGGCGGCGGGTAACTCCTCCACCCCGATCTCCAACAGGAAAGACTGGGGACCGGTCACAACTTCATCCAACTGCGGTGCAATGGTTTCGACAGGCATCCTGCCAGCATTCGCTCTTAAAAGCGGGTATTCCAATCCCTGGCGTTGAAGCAGGTAAGCTTCCGCCACCTGACGAGCCATTGTGCGTATGCGTCCAAAAAAAGCCTGGCGTTCGGTCACGCCAATGGCACCACGAGTATCGAGAACATTGAAGGTATGCGAGCATTTGAGGACATAATCATGAGCCGGGATAAGCAGACCCTGCTCCAGGCAGGCATTGGCTTCGGCTTCAAACAGGTCATACATCTGGCGCAAGCGGGAGACATCCCCGATCTCAAAGTAATACTTGCTGTGTTCATATTCCTCTTGTTGACGCACCTCCCCATAGGTGACGTTATCATTCCAGGGTTCATCCCAGATGGATGGAGCATCTCGCAGGGCGATCAGGATCCGTTCGAGACCATACGTGATCTCGACTGCAACCGGGTCCAGGGTTTGACCGCCGACCTGCTGGAAGTAAGTGAATTGGGTGATCTCCTGTCCATCCAACCAGATCTCCCAACCCAACCCCCAGGCCGAGATGGCTGGCTGCTCCCAGTTGTCTTCCACCAGGCGGATGTCATGCTGACGGGGGTCAATGCCCAAGGCCTGGAGGGACTGAATGTAAAGTTCGACCGGGTTGCCTGGATCCGGTTTCAAGATGACCTGGAACTGGGTATGCTGCTGGAAACGGTTGGGGTTCTCCCCATAGCGTCCATCGTCCGGGCGCACCGAAGGCTCGACATAAGCCACATGCCAGGGTTCAGGTCCGAGCACACGCAAAAAAGTGGCGGGGTTCATGGTGCCAGCCCCGACCTGGGTGTAATAGGGCTGCCAGATCAGGCAGCCGTGTGCTGCCCAGAATTCCTGTAATTTCAGGATGATGGATTGAAAATTTAGAGGTTTGGTCATGGTGCATCCAGATGTTAATGTGATCTTGGAGTGTTTGAAAGATTATACCGTAAAGCCAAGCAAAAGAGGCTGGCAGGGTTTCATTCGTTTTCTGGTGACACATCCTCCCATCGCAGAAAGGAGTCCTATGCTAACAAGCGTCAAAAAATTCAAATCTGAATCTAAAGAGATGATGGTCGTTACAAAACTCCAGCGGGGGAAAACTGGTCTCAAGTATAATATCAGCACCTTCCTTTGTTATTGATTGCAACATCCCAGGAGAATATTCGATGGAAAACACTGTCAAAACAAACCGCCTGGCACTGATCAGCTTTATTTGCGGAGTGATCGCCCTGCTCAGTCTTGGGCTATATTATGCTTTTTTTGCAATAAATAATGGAAACCCCAGCGGGACTTACGCCCCAACACTGTTTTCGGTCATGGACCTGACCGTACCGGTACGCAATGGATTCAGCACGGTTTCGTTCATCACCGGTATTCTTGGATTGATCGATATCAAGAAGAAAGAAGGCACTGAGAAAGGCAAGCTATTGGCCTGGGTGGGTATCCTGCTGGGTGCAACCTGGTTTCTCTTTCGGGTGGTGGTCGGCCTGGTGTTTTTATTATCAGAAATTCTGAACTGAGCGGGTAAGAAAGACCCTGAGGGTTCCTGAATAACCAGTATTCCATTGAATTGGATCAACCTTGAATTGGCTTCCCACCCCTCAAGTGAAAGAGGCAGAATCCATTATGAAACAGCCGGGAAACCAAATTTCCGGCTGTTTTTGATCGTTAAACCTATCCACAGGTGCTTGATGGAGGGCTAGGGTGATCGCTCCAGCGTGCCTCCAGGGACTTCCACTCCCGCTTCCACGACTTCAGAATCATCATTGCTCGAAGTTGCTGTGGTCAGTTTCGCCCAGTCGACATAGAGAACGCCGGCGGCAGCATCCCGGTAGAAGCCAAAACCGACCTGCCCGGTCGTGAGAGTGGGATCGGACCCATTCCAGACCAGCTTGTTGTTAATGTAGAATTTCAGGGAAGAAGTGGAGGCTACGACCTTGAGTGTATTCCAACCATTCTTGACGATAGCCGTGCTGGTTGTCCAATCTTTCAGTGCAA
>JBDRQK010000030.1:0-11185 GCA_043826315.1 Chloroflexota bacterium | reverse complement strand
ATGCTATAGATCCGGATGGGTTGGATCTGGAAACTGCCCTGCAACTGTCGGAATCCGGCGAGAATTTGGAACAACTCTGTGCTGATACCGTTCCACTGGATAATTTTGATTTCATCCAGCGCTGTCAGGCTGATGTTCTATTTGAAAACACGCCAGTTGATCATACCAGCGGGCAACCAGCCATTCAACATATCCGCCAGGCGCTCGAAAAGGGTATGCATGTGGTTACAGCCAACAAGGGACCCATTGTACACGCTTACCGCGAATTGACTGAATTAGCGAAGATATATGAACGCCGCTTCCTGTTTGAAGCCACAGTCATGGATGGTGCCCCCATTTTTTCCCTTTTCCGTGCTGCATTACCGGGTACACAATTAATTTCTTTCCGTGGAGTGCTCAACTCCACCACGAACCTGATCCTGACCCGAATGGAAAGCGGCGAATCCCAGGATGCTGCGGTGAGATTCGCACAATCCATTGGAATCGCCGAGACCGATCCATCCGGAGACGTGGATGGCTGGGACGCTGCTATCAAGGTGGCGGCACTGGTAACCGTATTGATGGGCATCCCGCTTACACCACAGGAAGTGGAACGCCAGGGTATCCGCTCCCTGACCCCCGAAAAAATCCTGGCTGCCCGTGCTGATGGTAAACGCTGGAAGCTGGTCTGCAGTGCACGGCGGGAAGGCAATAACGTGCAAGCCCGTGTCACCCCGGAGGTTGTATCAGCATCTTCTCCATTGTACAATATAGAGGGCACTACATCCATTATAGAATTTGAAACCGATGTGCTTGGGCTGCTCTCCCTGCGTGAATCCGATCCTGGTCCTGAAACCACCGCTTATGGATTAATGGCAGATTTTATTAATGCTGTAAATCAGAATTAAGGAGACCTCATGTCCGATCAAGGTTCACAACTCACCCGCCAGGAGCTTCTGGATAATCTGCACGTCGATTGGAAAACTTATCCTGAGCGCTTCAATCAACTCACACCCGACAAGCAGGCTGCATTCCTTAAATCCCAGGGATATGAGAGCTTCCATGACATGTTGGCACACATCCTGGCCTGGTGGGAAGAGGCGGTCAAGATCGTCAACTCCATTCTGGATAATATGGAATTACCCGGGAAGGAATATGATATCAATGCCTTCAACGCAGCCGCTCTGGAACATTTCCAATCATGGCAAGAGGTGGATTTGTTGATCCATTTTGAGAATATTCGCCAGTCCCTGCTTTCCCTGGTGGTGGAATTACCAGAGAGCGGATTGCTCAATGCTCGCATCAATGGATGGTTGAAAGCCTGCGTTGTGGAGCATTTCCAGGAACACGATATTTCAGATTAAATCATTTACTGGCATTGAGCCTTTTTCTAAAACAAGGTTAAATTGGAACAATGATATTTATATAACCTTTTGTATATTGGTTTCTCTGGAATAGTTTTCTTATCGAAGTAGTAGAGCATATCATCTGCTTTCGGTTTATTTGGAGGATAAATGGAAGAGAATCGCGAAGCCTACATCATAACAGCTGTACGCACAGCCATCGGTTCTGGAAAAACCACCGGAGCCTTGCAACCCTTTGCCCCGGTAGACCTGGCAGCCAGGGTCATGCAGGCATCTGTAGCAAGCGTCGGAGTTGCTCCCGGCAAGATCGAGGATGTGATCTGGGGTGTGGTAACCCAGATTGCAGACCAGGGTGCCAATCTGGCACGGTTGGCGTTATTGAAAGCCGGTTTCCCGGTGCACGTTCCCGGTGTCAGCCTGAATCGCATGTGCGGGTCCAGTCAGCAAGCTGTGCATTTCGCTGCCCAGGCCATTCTGGCAGGGGACATGGACCTGGTTGTCGCCGGGGGAACTGAGATGATGTCACACCAGGCCCTGGGAGCCGACTATCCCCCCGATTGGCCGGATGTAGGGCACAACCTGGTGCACCAGGGTGTCAGCGCTGAAATGATGGCCGAGAAATGGAGTTTGACACGAACTGAACTGGATGAATATGCCTACAACAGCCACATCAAGGCTGGTGCAGCCATCCAGGCTGGCTACTTTGACACACAGATCCTGCCAGTGGAACTGGCGGATGGTACTCAATTTAAAATTGACCAGGGTGTGCGCCTGCCTCCCGACCGGGAACGCATGAGCGCTCTCAAACCGGTTTTCAAAGAAGACGGTGTCGTTACAGCTGGCAACGCCAGCCAGGTCAGCGATGGAACTGCCGCCCTGCTGGTGGCTTCACAGGATGCGGTCGGGCGCTACAATCTCAACCCGCGTGCACGCATCCTGGCGCGCGCAGTTGTTGGCGCAGACCCGACCCTGATGTTGGATGGACCCATCCCTGCCACCCGCCTGGTTTTACAAAAAGCTGGATTGACTCTGGACGATATGGATGTGATCGAGATCAACGAAGCCTTTGCCAGCGTGGTGCTGGCCTGGGCGAAGGAATTTCAACCCGACATGAGCAAAGTCAACCCAAATGGTGGGGCGATCGCACACGGGCACCCCCTGGGTGCCACAGGTGCCGTTCTAATGACCAAACTGCTGCACGAACTCGAACGCCGCAAAGTCCGTTATGGACTGCAAACCATGTGTATTGGCCACGGCATGGCGACCGCTACGATCATAGAGAGGTTATGACCACCTATTTACAGGTCGGTAAAAGGCAGGCAAACCATCATTCCATAAAATTGAAAACAATCCACAGAAAACACGTTATTAAAGGGCAATTCTTACTATCCGGAGGAAAAAATGGAGGCAGGACAAAAAACGATCTCGCCAAGAGTGATCATCATCATGCTTTTCTTCATTGTGGTCGTACCAGCCTTGCCACTGCTGATCTCCCGGCATTGGAATTGGTGGGAAGCCTGGGTTTATTTTTTACTTTGTATCGTCAGCTTCGCAATCAGCAGGCTGTTGGCTGCTCGAAATAATCCGGGTATCATCAAAGAACGCGCCCAATTCATGCAGCATGACAACACCCAGTCCTGGGATAATCTCCTGGCTCCCTTCACCGGGTTCGGCGGCGGGGTGATCCCACTCATCGCTGGACTGGATGCGCTGTATGGGTGGTCGCAAGCCTATAGTTTAAATCTCAAGATCATGGCGCTGATCATCATCCTGGCAGGTTATGTTCTGTCATCCTACGCCTTGATCACCAACCATTTCTTCTCAGGTACGGTTCGCCTACAAACAGAACGCGGGCACCATGTTATTTCAGGTGGTCCCTACCGTTGGGTACGACATCCCGGCTACATTGGAGCCATTTTGACCTACATGGTAACCCCCATCTTCCTGGATTCCTTTTGGGTCTTCCTGCCGGCTGTTTTCGTCACACTGATCCTGGTGATCCGCACCGCCCTGGAAGACAGGTTCCTGCAGAAAGAGCTGCAAGGTTACCGTGAATATGCATTGCAGGTTCGTTATCGTTTATTTCCGGGTATCTGGTGATCACCAGCAAAGCCTAAAGGTCACAATCAACGATCCGTAATTGGTTTTAGAATATAATAGCTCTCAACCATGATCCATACCATTTTCCTTGCACTTGGCACCAACCTGGGAGACCGCCTGGTAAACTTGGAAACTGCTCTTGAATGCATGTCTCCAGGTGTAATTGTTCATAAGCGCTCCTCCATTTATGAAACCCCACCCTGGGGTTTTACAGACCAACCCGCTTTTCTCAACATGGTTGTTCAGGCTGAAACCCAGTTTTCACCCTGGAAATTATTGAAAACCATTAAAAAACTTGAAGGCGGTATGGGGCGTCAACCCACTTTCCGAAACGGTCCGCGCTTGATCGATATCGACATTCTCTTCTATGACGATATTACCTCGGAGCAGCCTGGTCTGGTCATCCCTCATCCATGCATTCAAGAGCGCGCCTTTGTGCTGGTGCCCCTGGCAGAGATCGCTCCAGACTATCTTCATCCTGTTCTACAGGTCACCATCCAGGATCTTCTAACCCGTGTTGAAAGCCTGGACATAAAAATATATTTACCTTGAACCCACCCAATTTTTCAGGCTGCTCCATTGCTTTTTCTTAAAATGGTTTTTTTGGAAACTTTTTTCGGGTCGATCAAAGGTCAAAACAGATCATTAGGATCTTGTGGCTTTTTGTATGAAAGGGTTGTCCTCCTATGGATATCACAGATATTTTATTTGAAGAACCCGCCATCCGATACAAACTGACCGTTAATGTTCTGGGTCATTCACCTACAAGTCAGGATGCCAAACAAGCCTCCGGGATTGTGCGTGGTTCCCCATTGGTTCAAAAACTATTATCCAACTGCATTCAGGATGGCATTTTACCGCACCATCCCTATAAAAAATGGAGTGGAGGTCATTGGGTGTTATCCCTGCTGGCAGACCTGGGTTACCCGCCTGCTGATGAGACTCTGCGTCCATTGCTGGAGCAGGCATACGACTGGTTGCTAAGTCCTGACCACGCCCGTTACATCCGGGAGATCAATGGGAGGGTGCGCCGTTGTGCCTCCCAGGAAAGCAACCTTGTTTTTTCCTCCCTGACATTGGGACTGGCTGATGAACGAACAGATGAGCTCGTAACCCGCTTGATAAAATGGCAATGGCCGGATGGAGGCTGGAATTGTGATAAACGTCCAGAAGTTAGTATTTCCTCCTTTATGGAAAGCCTGATCCCCCTGCGCGCCCTGGCTTTGTACGCAAACATAATCAAAGACGCACGCGCCAGGAGCACCTGCGAACAAGCTGCCGAAATTTTCTTAAAACGCGATCTATTCCTGCGTCAAAAGGATGGAAAAATGATGGATAGGCACTTTATCGAATTGCATTATCCATGTTACTGGCATTACGATATCCTTTTTGCACTTAAAGTGATGGCGGAAGCGGGTTTTATCGGCGACCCGCGCTGCCAACCTGCCCTGGATCTGCTCGAGTCCCGCCGCCTGCCTGATGGGGGTTTCCCGGCAGATTCAACCTACTACCACTTGACGCGACCCGAAATCAGCAATTATTCGCCAGTGAGTTGGGGAGGTATCAGCAAAAAGAAGGCTAACCCGTTTGTTACTGTTGAGGCTCTGACAGTCCTGCGTGCATCAGGGAGACTATATTGAGTTTAGAATTGGTTCTCCATCTCAAGACCAGGTCATTGCCTGAAAATAATGAACCCCACCTACTTATAAGATATAATCCCACTGCATAAGGAGGCAAACCATGACTGAATTCAAACCCTTAAACTGGCAACCCGTGCCCGGGATCGGATATACCGTTGTACGCCGTTCAGATGGCGGCATGCATTACACATTTACAGATTTATCCGAAGCCACGGTCCAACATTGGCAGGATTTTTCGCATCAACACCTGTTGGATGCCGATCGCCTGACCCGCAACCTGTACGATCTGCGCCAGGTTAAGCAGGTATCCCAGTCAGCCATCAATACCGCCATTGAAGTCAACAGTGATCCGTCTGCTCGCAAGATCCGCCTGGCTGTTTTGGTTGCGAACACGGAAGTTGCTGAAGCCATCCGTAAGATCGCGGCACTGGCATTAACACCTGCATCAGCTGCCATCAAAATATTCACAGATATGGATGAAGCTGAAGCCTGGCTCAGCCGACCCATGGACCAGATGGTCTGATCTTCACTCCATGCTTCCATTAAAGATAGGAAAACAAACCCTTGCATGGGGTACACGCACCTATGTAATGGGTATCTTGAACCTGACTCCAGACAGCTTTTCCGGTGATGGTTTGTTAACTGCATCCACAGGCCAGGATGCAGCCATGGATCAGGCCCGCCGTTTCATTGAATCAGGTGTGGATATTTTGGATGTGGGTGGAGAAAGCACCCGTCCCGGCTCCCAGCCTGTAGATGCGCAAACTGAATGTCAGCGTGTTATCCCCATTATTCAACAAATTGCCTCTGAATTTCCGGAAATGCTTATCTCCGTGGATACCTACAAAGCTTCCGTGGCAGAAGAAGCCCTCCAGGCAGGTGCCCGCATCGTCAATGATGTCTGGAGCTTACGGGCTGATCCGGACCTGGTTCGTGTGGTGGCCCGATACAAGGCTCCTATCATCCTGATGCATAATCGCAGTAAACCTGCCAATGCTGATGTCCAGGCCAATTTGGGTGGACGTTACATTGGTATGCAATACACGAACCTGCTCGAAGATGTAAAAAATGAACTTCTCGAGAGTGTCGACCTGGCTCTTGCAGCAGGTATTCCATCCGGAAACATCATCCTGGATCCCGGCATTGGTTTTGGAAAAACCGTGGAACAAAACCTGGAACTTCTCAACCGCCTGGGAGAGGTCCGGCAGCTTGGTTACCCGGTTCTCCTCGGTCCTTCACGAAAATCCTTCATTGGTTATACGCTCGACATGCCACCTGATCAACGCCTGGAAGGCACAGCTGCTGCAGTTTCGGTAGGGATCGTACGTGGTGCCGATATCATCCGGGTGCATGATGTCGAATTTATGTCCCGGGTGGCGCGTATGACCGATGCCATCATTGGAAAGCATTAGCGTGTGGACGATTTTGCCCTTGATCTTCTGAGAAGCGGAATACTGGCTGTAAAAGAAGGGGAATTTCGTTTGGCCAGCCGCCATTTGGAACGTGTCATTGATATGACAGATGACAAAACTCTATTAGCAGACGCCTGGTTTTGGATGAGCGAAATCAGTGATGACCCCTCCCAAAAACGCCTCCAATTAGAGAATGCCCTGGCTCATGATCTTCAGCATGCCCAGGCTCGCCGCTCCCTGGCCATTTTGGATGGAAAACTCAACCCCGCTGAAGTGATTGATCCAGATGACCAGCCCCAATCCCAGGTACGTTCTCCTCACGATTCCGGTTCAGAACGCTTCACCTGCCCAAAATGCGGTGGAAAAATGACCTATGCCCCGAATGGACACACCCTGGTGTGTGAATTTTGCAGCCGCCACCAGGACATAAAGGGGATTCCCCTCCTGGAAGAGCAGGATTTCATCATTACAATGGCTACAGCCCGGGGACACCAGCAGCCAACCCTGATGACCACCTTTAAATGCCAGGGTTGTGGAGCCGATTTTCTGCTGGCACCTGGCGTTCTTTCATCTGATTGCTCTTATTGTGGATCGGCTCATGTTGCAGTGCTGGAAAGTCAACACGAGTTGGTTGAACCGGATAGCATTATTCCTATGGTCCTTCAGCAATCCCAGGCCAGCACTTTAATGGAAAAATGGTTATTAAAGCATCACATTCATCCCGACAGATCACCCGAAACCACACGTGGTTTGTATCTGCCGTTATGGAGCTTTGATATCAGTGGACACATTGGCGGGAGTGGCGATAGGGTTCAGAATCAAAAAGTGGTTCACATTAAAGGAGAGGATGTTGTCAGTTTTAATGATCTGGCAGTTCCAGCCAGTCAGCCATTGTCAGCCCTGCTCGAAAAAATATTGAGCAGTTATGACCTGGCCAACGCCCCGGTTTATGATGCCCGATTCCTGGCTGGTTGGCCTGCAAAAGTATATGAAGTGCCCATGGCTGAAGCCTCCCTGGATGCCCGCCAAAAAGCTTCCCACCTGATCGAGCGCAGGATCGTCTCAAAAGATGGCAGGCTTGATAATCTCAAATACTCCACAGCAGAATTATATGTCGAATCCTTTAAATTAACCCTTGTACCAGTCTGGGTATGTACTTATTATGTGCAATCAAAGAAGTATAATGTATTGATCAATGGTCAAAGTGGGGAAGTACAGGCTGAATTACCGCGGCGAGGTATTTCAGGCTGGCTTAAAGAAAAATTGGCATTATGAGTAACTAACGGTAACCAGGTCCCATGCCAACTATATCAACCATCATTCGTCAAAGGCGCGAAAGCCGCCAACATGTGCATCGAAGTTTCACCCAAAGTGTTTTGCGTTTTAGCCTGGGGATCGGTATCCTGATAAGTACATTGTTTATGCTTGCCATTCTGACAGGTGCCTGGTATTACATCCGGCTGACAAGTGACCTGCCTTCTGTTGAATTGCTACCCTTATTGCTTAACCCGATCGATGGACAACTTTTGCAACCCACACGCCTGTATGACCGTACAGGTCAGCAGTTATTGCGTTCGATCGCACCGGATGATGCTGACCGCACTTTCCAGAAATATGAAAACATCCCCACGGTTCTGGTCAATGCCACACTGGCACTGGCTGATCCGGGTTTTTGGGATCACGCTGGATATACCCTGGATGACTGGCAGGATCCTGAACGACATTCCACTCTGGCGCAAAAATTGGTTTCGGATCTACTGTTATTTGATGAACCAAAATCCATCCAACGTGCCATTCGTGAGCGCCTACTGGCTGGCCAGATCACAGCTCAATTTGGCCGTCAACAGGTAATTGAATGGTACCTGAATAGCGCCAATTACGGACATGAGTCTTATGGTATTGAGGCTGCCGCACAATTCTACTTTGGCATATCTACACCTGATCTTGACCTCAACCAGGCAGCCCTATTGGCAGCGATCAGTCAGGCTCCCGCTCTAAATCCGGTGGATTCCCCCCAGGCAGCCGACCAGCGCCGCCTGGAGACCTTGCAGATCATGCAGGCATTCAGGCTGGTGGATGCGAGCCAGGTAGCCCTGGCTGGGGACAATCCACCGCAGCTCAATCCTGCCAGGATCACAAGAACGGATTTTGCCCCGGTTTTCACCAACCTAGCCCTGGCACAATTGGGAGAGCAGTTTAACCGTGATCGCATCGAGCGCGGGGGGTTGATCATTCTGACCACATTGGATTATGACCTGCAGGTTCAGGCTGATTGTAGTTTACAGATTCAACTTATCCGTTTAGGAGCACAGCTCGAACCCCTGGTCAATGATTGCCCGGCTTCCAATTTTCTGCTGCCGCTTCAACCTGGAACAATACCTGGAGATTTTTCCGCCAGTGCAATGATCCTGGATACAAAGAATGGCCAGATCCTTGCTATTGCTGGACAGGGTGGTGTTACTCATCCAGCCGGAACCCTTTTAAGCCCTTTCATTTACCTGACGGGATTTACACGCGGCCTGAGTCCGTCTTCCCTGGGTTGGGATATACCAGGTGAGCAGCCCGAGCTTGACCATGTCTACCAGGGACCTGTCAGTTTGCGTACCGCACTGGTCAACGATTACCTGGGACTTGCCTACCAGGTGGAAACCCAGATGGGAGCTGATAATATCTGGAGTATTGCCCAATCTTTTGGTTTGCAGGGGTCTTCCAAGAGCCTGCTGGATGCAGATATATCCGTATCCATGCAAACTGTCGCTGGAGCCTATGCCACTCTTGCCAACCAGGGAATCCTGTCTGGACAGGTATTTCGATCTGGAAAACCGCAACCTTACACCGTGATACAACTGACCGGCGTTGACAATACCTTATGGGGGGATTGGTCTTTTCCAAACCGGCAGGCAGTGGTCAGTCCAGCCCTGGCATTCCTGATCAATGATGTTTTAAGCGATGAAACTGCCCGGAATTTTAACCCCGGACAAACCAATCCTTTTGGGATCGGACGTCCCACCGGTTTCAAGATCGGGCAAACCCTAGACGGCAGCGCAACCTGGGTTGTCGGTTATACACCTCAGATGTTGGGGCTTGTCTGGATGGGTAGCACTGAAACCCAATCTACCCGCACCTCCCCGCTTCCGGCTGCAGGACTATGGCGTGCCTTGATGCAATATAGCCTGCAAAACCTGCCTCCTGACGATTGGGCTATCCCGCCCGATATACTCCATCTGAATGTCTGCGACCCTTCCGGAATGCTGCCCAGTCCCGCCTGCCCGAATATTGTCAATGAGGTCTTTCTTTCCGGCAGCCAACCTCTAAATAACGATAGCCTCTACCAGGTATTTCAGGTCAATAAAGAGACAGGTTTTCTAGCCACTGTATTCACTCCCTCCGAATTGGTTACCAATCGGGTTTTCATGAATGTGCCACCCATAGCCGAATCCTGGGCTTTGTCTGCAGGTATCCAAACGCCACCCACACAGTACGATACCATTTTGCAGCCTTCTCCACTGGCGGATGTGCATATCAGTTCACCCGGGTTATTTGCAGATGTGAGTGGAAATATCCAGATCACCGGTAGTGCTGCTGGTGCAGATTTTTCATATTACAGGCTGGAATATGGGCTGGGATTGGATCCACAAGCCTGGTTTCAGATCGGGAAGGATGTAACCAGCCCGGTGGAAGAAGGATTATTGGCAACCTGGGATTCAAGTGGCGTTAATGGATTGGTAGCCCTGCGTTTGCTGGTGGTTCAAAGTGATCATAGTGTCAAAATGGCGGTCGGTCAACTGGCTGTGGATAACACCCCTCCGGAGATCGATGTGATCACCCCACGTTCCGGTCAGGAGTTCAGCATGTCACAAGAGCCAGGACTTGTTTTTGAATCCGAGGTCAGTGATTCATACCTGCTAAATGTAAAGATGTATGTAGATAATGATCTTTTAGCGGATTTCAGTAGTGCACCTTTCAGCCTGGTCTGGCAACCTCGCCAGGGAGGACATTTTTTGCGGGTCCTTGCCACAGATCGGGCTGGAAACCAGACTGAAGAAATAATTCTATTTTCAGTGAAGCGCTAGAATATCAAGAGCATACCAGCGATCATTACTCCTGTCGCATCCACCTTTTGACTGCATCAGCTGGATATACATGTTCTTGAAATGCCAGCAGTAATTCATCCGGGTTGGCGGCACACACCAGGCTTTTGCGGTGTTCGGGGAAAATAAACTTCTCTTTTTCAGCATATTCGATAAATATCAACAGGGATCTGTAATAATCCCGGATGTTTAATAAGCCGACCGGTTTGGCGTGTTCACCGATCTGAGCCCAGGTTAATGTTTCGAATAGTTCATCCAGGGTGCCGAAACCACCTGGCAAAGCGATATAACCATCGGAAAGTTCATACATTCGCGCTTTGCGCTCGTGGATGGTTTTAGCTACATCCAAGCGTGTCAAACCTGGGTGTGCCAGGCTGGGTGTGTTCATACTGGCCACGATCACCCCGACCGCTTCCCCCCCGGCTGCCAACGCACCATCTGCAACCCTGCCCATCAACCCCGTTTTGCCGCCACCATAGATCAACCTCAGACCATGACTCGCCAGGGTTAACCCCATCTGATAAGCTCCTTCGAGATAATCAGGGTGCACATCATCCGAGGAACCGCAATAGACACATATTGCTTTCATAGACAACCTC
>JBDRQK010000029.1:0-2117 GCA_043826315.1 Chloroflexota bacterium | reverse complement strand
GTACAGGTGAATATGGCTTGATCTTCTCGATCGATCCGAACCTTCATTCATGTCATGGATATTATGATCCAACCTCCTGTGATGGACGAAAGTCAGGGCTGGATCCTATCTTTTATCCAGTTGAATTTGGTCAATGCTTACCAATTGGAAACCATCCTGAAGCAGTGGTTATCCAGAAGTTGGGAACCTGAAATAACCATGTCGAATAAGATCAACAAACATGCAGGAGAAAAGTATGAAGAAACAAAAATTCATTAAACTGGGGATCATACTCCTGATCGCCATCGTTGTCTCGACCTCAACTTATGCCTTTGCAGCCGCCAATACGGTCCCGACCAGCAAAGCGGGTGCTGGCAGTGGCGCCATCAGCGGTTATACGGTCAGCAATGTGCACTACAACCTGAACGCGACCAACCCCTCCACGATCGACTCCATAACCTTTACGCTGGACTCTGCACCAAAAGCCGGAAGCACGATCAAGATAAAACTCGTTTCAGCAGGATCGACCTGGTACGTTTGCACGAATATTTCCACGGCTGTGACCTGCAGTTCCCTGTCGGTTTCCGTCGTGAGTGTAAACACCCTGGAGGTCGTCATCGCAGATTGATTCAGCAGGGTTTGATGGTCTCCATTAACAAGATAAGGTCTCACAATAAAGGGTTCATTGGATTTGAATATATATTGGTTGAAGCGATAACTGGAAAATGCATCTGAAGAAATACTTTACCTGGCTGGCTATAGCGGTTTTTGTTCTGCTATGTATTCTATTTGCACCCCAGCAGATCGGAGGCAAAGCAGCCAGTGTGATCGTGGATGGCAACAGCATGGAGCCGCTCTATCACCTGGGCGACCTGGTGATCGTCCGTTCCAAGCCCTCCTATCAGATTGGAGATATCATCACTTATCTCCATCCGGACATAGGTTATGTCATCCACCGCATCATTGCCATTCAAGATGGCAGGTTCCTGCTGCAAGGTGACCATAATACCTGGGTTGATTCTTATCTGCCCACCCCGGAAGAAGTGATCGGCAAAGCCTGGATCCATTTGCCCAAAATTGGAAGCATGATCGGTAAATTGCGGTCACCCTGGTCGCTGGCATTTGCGGCTGGCCTGGGGAGTTGGTTATCTTTCAATATTTTTTTAGATACTAAAAAGAATCATAAAAATTCATCCAAGACCAATAACCGTAAAAGGAAGCCCAGAACAACGATGAGAACGCTGAATATCATTGAGGAACCCAAAATGATCGTCATCGCGATCCTGTTTGTCCTGGCAACCATGCTGACAGGCTGGAGCCAGGCGCTGCCAGAAGATCAGATCATGGTCACCGAAATACCCTATTCCCATCACGGCAAGTTTTCCTACTACGAACCGGTCCCGCATGCAGCCGAGGTATACCAGGAGAAGATCGTCGATACAGGCAAGCCGATCTTCCTGAAACTGGCTACAAATTTGAATGTTCGCTTTGATTACACCATTAATTCGCAGTCGCCACTGGTGCTGGCGGGTACCACCAGGCTGGTGCTGGAATTAAGCGCCTCGGACGGCTGGAAACAGGTATTTGTATTGCAGCCGGACACTCCTTTCTCCGGTCCTTTCGCAAGTATCGAAGCCAGGATTGACCTTGCAACGATCAAGGCGGTCTTGGATAATCTACAGAACCTGACCGGGGTATTCCGCTCCCCCTATTCTTTTACCCTGCTTCCGACCGTGACCTTCAACGGATTCGTGGATGGCCAGGACTTTACGGATGAGTTCAGCCCGCGCCTGGAATTCCTGATCGACACCAATGAAATCCAGCTTGTGCAAACCGGCGTGAACGATCTTAACTCCATTGAACCTGTCCAGGAAAAAACCCTGACCCACACTAACAGAGTACCCAACACGCTTTCTTTCCTGGGACTGAACCTTTCGGTCATTACATTGCGCTGGATGGCGATCATCTTCGTCCTGCTATCCCTGCTGGCATTAATTTATCTGTATGTTTTTGGAAAATCACCGCAATTATCCGGGGTTTCCAGGATCCAAAAGAAGTATGGATCCACGATCATCAATATATCCGGCGTCGAATTACCTGAACTTTCGACCCCGATGGTTGAAGTTCAGACCTTTGAT
>JBDRQK010000028.1:0-4382 GCA_043826315.1 Chloroflexota bacterium | reverse complement strand
GGCATAGGTTTTTGAGAACCCATCCACAATGACCGTTCGGTCCATCATTCCTGGCAAGGGAGCTATTGATGGAATGCTGGAATCAATATATGCCACCCGTGAATAGATCTCATCCGACATCACCCAAAAATTATAATTTCTGGCAATAGCAGCGATCTCCTCAATATCCTCCATGGGTATAACGCCTCCGGTGGGGTTACCGGGTGAATTCAAGATAACAAGCTTGGTTTGGTGAGTTACCAATGATCGAAAAGCATCCAGGTCGAAGGAAAATCCCTTTTCTTCCCTGAGAGGGACTGGAATGGGTACACCCCCAGCAACCCGGATCATCGCCTCGTAGGATGGAAAACCGGGATTGGGATAGATCACTTCATCACCCGGCTCGATTAATGCCAATACGGGGAAAAATAGATTCGGTTTGGCACCCGGGCTTACTACCACCTGATCTGGATGAATTTCTATTCCATAACGTAAAGTCGCTTGTTGGGCGATCACATCCCGCAAGGGTTTCATTCCTATCGGGGGTGTATATTTTGTTTTCCCTTCAGAAATGGCACGGATACCCGCCAGTTTGATATTATCAAAGGTCTCAAAATCCGGTTCACCGATCTCCAAATGGATAATTTGGCGACCTTTTGCCTCCAATTCCTGTGCCTTGGCCAGAACCTGGTAGGCACCTTCCGGTTTGAGGTGACCGATCCGGGTGGCATAACTCATAGCATATCCATCAACTCATCGTATTCTTCATCCTTCATCGTGAACCAATTATCTGGTTGTGGGAAGGATTTTTCGGATACTTCCTTAACATATTGAGACAATCCATTGAGGATCACTTCCCCGGCATTACCGTACACTTTGGCCATTCGAGGTTTGAATTTCGGATAAAGACCAAACATATCGTGGTATATAAGCAACTGACCGTGGGCGTCCGGACCAGAACCCAGGCTCATGATTATGCAATTCTCAGCTCTTTCGGTGATGATCTTGCATACCCGATCTGGAACCATCTCGAGCAGGACGGCAAAAGCACCAGCTTGTTCGAGTGCTTTGGCTGCATCGATTATCTTCTTGGCTGCATAAGCACCTCTTCCCTGGACTTTGTAACCACCCAAAGCAGCTGCACTTTGTGGGGTCAAACCGAGATGTCCCATTGCAGGGATACCAGCGTTGACAATGCCTTGAATACGATCAGCCATCTCAACACCACCTTCCAGTTTGATCGAATCGCAACCAGCTTCAGACATAAATCGACCAGCATTACGGATTGCTGATTCCACACTTGACTGGTAACTCATATAAGGCATATCTCCGACAATAAACACATTCGGTGCTCCTCTGCGGACTGCCGAGGAGTGACGGATCATATCCTCCATGGTTGCAGGAAGGGTGGAATCGTATCCGAGCATGGTCATAGCCAGGCTGTCCCCAACCAGGATCATATCCATACCAGCCTGTTCTTGAAGGTAGGCAGTCGGATAATCGTAACAGGTAAGCCAGGTGATGGGTTCATTATCCGTAACCTTTTTGAACAGATAGGGAAGGGTTACTTTTTTACGTTCAGTCATCTCGATTCTCCTTGGGATTGATATGAAATGGTTCGCTAGATTTATTTAGTTTTCATATAATAAATTCTTAATTTACTATATGAATATAATACATCAACTGACAATTGATGTCAACACTTTTATGTTAAATAATTCACAAAAAAGATATTCAACTGCAATTCTTCCAATTGCCAATCGTATTCATCAACCGGATTATCTGTCATCAAGATAGGTACCATATTTCCTCATATCAAGTATTTAATTGTTTATACCAGCTCTCTTTAAGGATTTGGTGTTATATATGGCCATTAAAAGGAAACCCAGCATCGCAATGATTGGCAGGCTCACGTAAGAGCCCATCGTAAGTTGATATGAACCCGTCCACTCGAGCAACTTTCCAAAAAGGATGGGACCGCTGCTATCTGCAATGTTGGTAATAAAATACAGGATCGAAGTTCCAGTTGCGACAGCATGTATTCCGACTACATCACCAATCAATGTCGTCATGACCGGCCAGGATGAAGCTGCACTTAATCCAAAACCTATCATCGTCATAACCATCAACCAGGAGGGGCTATTTTCATTAATAATGGACAACAATCCCAAGGTTATTGCCAAGATGAAACTAGTCAAAGCTAGAAGCCAACAACGATTCTGACTGAAATAGCGATCACCGAGGAATCCCCAAAATAATCTACCAGCCATCCCGACCAGGGAGATCAATCCAAGAAAAGTACCTGCCAGGATCGCGGAAATTTTGATTGCGTCCACCATGTAAAGGGTGAAAAATGCCTCGGTGGATGTACTTAAAGCAAACAAACCATAGCATAGGGTCAGAATGACAAAAACCCTTGAACCCAATGATGACCATCTTAATTTCGAAGAGACAGGATTTAGAGTAGTCCCTTTTTCCAGGAAAATCCAAGCAGCCAATCCACCAAGCATTGCCAATAATCCTATAAAGAAATAACCGGCTCTTGAGTCAAAAGCGGTGCCAAGCGTTGGGAGGACCACAGCGCCCAAGAATCCTCCAGCCGGGTAGGCACCGAAAATGATACCAGCCACGATCCCCTTCCGCCGTTGACCAAAATTTTCAGCAATCACCCGATTGGAGAGGGAGATAATGCCAGATCTCAGCAAACCGATGATGAACAACAGAACAATTAGTGTTAAAAATGAAAATAGAAGGGTAATTAAGATGAAGCAAATCCCAATAGCTGCTAAAATCAGTCCATAGGCTAGACGGATATTCACACGTTCCATAAAACTACCCAAAGGAAGAGCAGTCAACATGGTACCAACCATCAAAGACGACATCAGGTAACCTATCTGACTGGTACTAATATTCAATTCAGTTCTGATAAATGGTGCCAGCAAACTTATCGAACGAACAGTAATCGAATCGGTGAGTAATGCCAAAAGAATTATGACAGAAACTGTTATCTGTTTTTTACGGGATACCATTTGATCATTCATGAATGAATTACCCGTCGCTGCGTCATGAAGTCCTGTCCCCAACATATGAAAGTAATTATTGATCAGTGTGCTGAATGGAAAAACAATCTTCATTCCCATTCACAAAATCGAAATATTGCCAAGGAGTGGTTTTTTTCAACCTGAGTATCCTGTCGATCAAGGGACTTTCCAGCACGCCACCCAGTGATCTGAGTGAATCTCACGATACTCAGGCTCCTGATGCCTACATTGCTCCATAACCACTGGACAACGGGTATGGAACCGACAACCTGCAGGTGGATTTAATGGACTTGGAACATCACCGGTCAGGATTGTCCTTTTCCTTTTCTGGTTTGGTATTGGTCTTGGGATGGCAGACATCAACGCTTGGGTGTAAGGATGAGATGGATCACGGTAAATACCATCGCAACCTGCCAACTCGACGATTTTTCCCAGATACATGACAGCCACCCTGTCTGAAAAATGCCTCACTACACTCAAATTGTGAGCTATAAAAAGGTATGTCAATCCCAAGTCATCCTGTAAATCGGAAAGCAAGTTTAGTATCTGTGCTTCGATGGAAACATCCAGGGCAGAAACCGGCTCATCACAGACAATAAATCTGGGGTGGAGGGTTAAAGCACGGGCAATACCGATGCGTTGTAATTGCCCACCTGAGAATTCATGGGGATAGTGATTAAGGTGATAAGATTCCAATCCTACCTTCTCCAACATGGCAACTACAATCTCTTTCCTCTGTTTCGCATTTCTCATGCCATGAACATATAAAGGAAGGCCGACACTCTCTACAATTTTCAAGCGGGGATCAAGGGATGAATATGGATCCTGGAATATAATCTGCATATTACGCCGCAGAGAACGTAGTTCATAGGAGCTTGCTTTGAGGACATTCCTGCCTAGAAATAAAACCTCTCCGGATGTAACCCTGGTCAGATGAAGAATGGATCTGCCTACCGTAGTTTTTCCGCAACCGGATTCTCCAACCAGACCCAATGTTTCCCCTGGTCTAATATTAAAAGATACACCATCCACTGCTTGAACAAAGGTTTTTATTCTTGGGAATAACCCTGCGCGAACCGGGAAATGTTTTACGAGATTATGAACCTCTACCAGATACTCGCCTGAAGTTGAAACTGGAACAATGTTAGATTTCTTATTTCCGGATAGATTCATGTTGAGGGCAATCCTTTAACTAGTTGATCTCATCCAGTGCTACGGATGATCCTGATAATCCTGATATAACCATCAGCTCTCTTTGTGGAATTTATCAAATTCCACTAAAGCTGGTTAACTTTCATCGCAGATTCCAAGATCATTTTCGACGCTCGCAGAACAACGTCCCGCAAATTTACACCCGGGAAT
>JBDRQK010000027.1:0-8919 GCA_043826315.1 Chloroflexota bacterium | reverse complement strand
TATCCGGTGGATATATTTATGTGAACAATATGGACAGGTTCAATCAGCGCGGGATCGCTCCAACTTTGATATTGATCTTCTCGTTGCTGCTGAATTTCTACCTCCTTCAATTCCCGGATAGCCTGCCGAGGATTGCTGGCGTTCCCCTGGCATTTGGAGCAAGTTTTTATTCACTTCCCTTTCTATTATTGATCCTGAGCCTGGCGTATTCCAGGAATATCATCACCAGGGCGTTATCCCTGCCTGTGCTGGTCTTCCTGGGTGAGATCTCTTATTCGTTATACATCTTTCAATTACCCTTCCATATTTTCTATACCGGTCATTTCTCCAATTACCTGACGGTGAATTTGGGGATGAGCCAGGATGTTAATTATTTTGTATTCTTATTCCTGCTGATACTGGTCGCGATCATTTCTTTCTATCTGATTGAAAAACCCATAAGGAAATTCATCCTGGCTATCCATCAAAAAATGATCACAAAAAAGGTCATTGCTGCACAACCGTAATAAGTTCTTCTCCTGTCTGTGTTCCATTCCCGCATAAAGGATCGCAACTGTGGAAATTGAAGCATGGAGAGAGTGCCATGTTAAATCCATTGCGACGCAGCATGCCAGATTAAGTGTTTAAATTACCACCAGAAAGGAGTGGCAGGATGTTCGCTATCAAGCTGATCATATTCTTGTCAGGGACGTTTGGCATTGTTTGGGTATCCAGGTCCGCTCTTCGAGATGTTCGAAGCCATGGATTTTATCGATTCTTTGCCTGGGAAATAATTTTGGTCTTGTTTGTAATGAATATTAACTATTGGATCATCGCTCCGTTCAGTTTAAGGCAGGTCATTTCGTGGAGTATGCTGATCCTTTCGTTGGTGTTGATACTTCAAGGGGTAATTTCATTCCAACGCAAGGGTAAAATAGACCAGGCTCGCCATGCCCCAACCCTGGTAGGTATTGAGAAAACAACCAGGCTGGTCACTTCCGGTGTTTATCAAGCCATTCGACACCCGTTCTATAGTTCATTGTTATTCCTGGCATGGGGTATATTCTTAAAGCGGATCTCCTGGATCAGCGCCATTCTTGGAGCAGCTGCGACGATCTTCTTGATCATTACAGCAAAGCTGGAAGAAGTTGAGAACATTGAATTTTTTGGAGAACAATATCGAGCCTACATGCAAACAACAAAGATGTTTATTCCATATATTTTCTAATAGCAGCTAAAACCTGCACCTTAAAACTTTCCTGTGACCAATATAATGGTCAGAAAATATGCGATAATATTATAGACCTCAATACTGGCTCAAAGGGTCAAAGCAATCATACCTGTTCAGCCGACCGTAAGTTGATTGGTAATAAAAGGAAGCCATGTCAATAAAAGCAGATATCCATCGGGTACTTAAAGAAACCAGCCGAACATTTGCAATTCCGATTTCATTTTTGCCGGGCAAATTACAGCAGACGATCTCAATTGCCTACTTGTGTATGCGCGCCCTGGATGAAATTGAAGATCATGTTTCTTTGGAAGTTCAGTCCAAAGTAAGTTTGTTGCATAAGATCGGTCCATATCTGCAGGCTTATTCCTTCCCGGGCTCCAAATCCAAATTTCAGAATCTTGACAGGTTCTTTGAACCGTATAAGACCATTCTACCCGAAGTGACCCTCAGGTTGGAGGATTGGCTCTCGAATGCACCCGCTGACATTATTCCGCGCCTGGTGGATGCCTCCGCCTGCATGGCAGATCGGATGGCTTATTGGGTGGAAAGAAACTGGTTGATCCAGAACGAACTTGAATTGAACAGCTATACTTTCAGCGTGGCGGGGGCTGTCGGTCTGCTGATCAGCGATATTTGGGCCTGGTTTGACGGTTCACAATTGGACCGGGTTAATGCAGTAAATTTTGGTCGGGGATTGCAATCGGTGAATATTTTGCGTAATCGCGAAGAAGATCTGCAAAGAAAAGTTGATTTCTTTCCCACCGGCTGGTCGAAAAAGGACATGTCTGCCTATGCCCGCAGACACCTGGAACAGGTGAAACCCGGGTTAAAATTGATGCCGAAAAAAGCATACCAGTACCTGGTGAAAATACCTTTTCTACTGGCAGAGGCCACCCTGGATGCCATTGACAATGGGCAGGCCAAACTGTCACGTGAACAGGTATTGCAGATCAGTGCCATGGACTAGGTCACAGATTACTTTCAGGATGTTCATTTACCTGCCGGTAAGTACTTTGCAGGAACCTATAATGATTTATTTTTTCAAAAAGGAGGAAAATTATGAACAAAGATTATGAGATCGTTTTCACTGAAAAACCGGAATGGGAGATCATTGGAAGCGGCATCAGTGCGTACAACAAGCAGCAAGCCGGGGATGATAGTGGAAAAACCCTGTGTTTCATCCTTCAAGGGAAGGACAAGGAAGTTGTCGGTGGAGTGATCGGGGCAACCTATTGGGATTGGCTCTATATCGACCTGATGTGGATAAGGGAAGATCTGCGCGGCCAGGGTTATGGCAAGCAGCTTCTGGAACTTGCCGAAGAAGAAGCCCGTAAACGCGGCGCCAAAAATGCCTACCTGGACACTTTCAGTTTTCAAGCGCCAAACTTCTACAAGAAACACGGTTATTATTTCTTTGGAGAGCTCCAAAATTTCCCGCCGGGACATCAACGCTATTTCCTTCAAAAAAGGCTTTGATCCGTAACCTTCAACTTTCAAGGGGACCAACCCATGAAAATTACAATGCGGAAATACACTGAAGAAGCAGATTTTTGGCGCATCCGAAATTTTTTGCGGGAAGTTTTTCTACTTAATGATCAGCTTGAACACAGCTGGCATGTAGCCCGTCTGGATCACTGGCGTTGGCATTTCATTATGAACTGCCAACTGTGTGAATTACCAGAGCGGGTTATCACCCTGTGGGAGACTGTGGATGGACAGTTAGTCGCTGTGCTGCATCCGATCTGTCACGATGAGATACGTTTGCACATTCACCCCCGTTACCGCTCACCCGAACTGGAAGAAGAGATCTTTGCCTATGCCGAAAAGCATCATTCGGATTGGACGAATGCCGGAAAACGCATCCTGTATGTTCCGGTTCTAAGCGATGATACCCAACGCCAGGAAACCCTTTCCCGGCGGGGGTTTGAAAAAAGGTCCGGATGGGCACACCACTGGCGGCGGGACTTGGATGCGCCATTACCGGATGTAACCCTTGCTGCAGGGTATCAGATCCGCTCGATGGGGGACGAGGATGAACATCCAGTTCGCAGTTGGGCTTCCTGGCGTGCTTTCCACGCCGATGAGCCGGATGAGAATTATGATACAGATGTTTCCTGGTACCGAAACATTCAATCCACACCGCTCTATCGCCGTGATCTGGACATCGTGGCAGTCACCCCACAGGGAGAGATCGCTTCCTTCTGCACAATATCTTATGATGACTTCACCCGCAGTGCGGTCTGCGTGCTGGTTGGAACAGCAGCCGAACACTGGCGGCGCGGCCTGGGGAAAGCTGTCATCATTGAGGGCATGTGGCGCTTAAAGCATCTGGGTTGTGAGCGAGTATTCGAAACCGCCACCGATGAACCTTCGGATGCTCTCTACCGCTCGGTAATGCAAACCTGTACGGTCACAGATACCTGGATCAAAGAGTGGCTACCCGATGGAGATTAGATGAATACAAAACCAGTCATAACTCCACCAAGAGGAGATGGAGACTGGTGCAAACAAAGTCCATTTGATTAAATGACCTTTGGAGTTGACCATGATGATGATCTCAGCCAGCGATGAATGGCGCACGACACACCCCGGGGCTGCTATCGGACTTCTGGAAATCTCAGGTCTGACAAATCACCTGCCTTCTGCTGGCCTAGAGCAGCGCAAGCGTCAGATCGAAACACGCTTGCGTGAACGCTACCAGGGCTTTACGCGCCGGGATTTTCAATCCCTGCCGCTCCTATCGGCTTACACACGCTATTACAAACGCTTTAACAAGACCTACCATGTTTTACTGCAGCTTGAGTCGCTGGTATTGAAGGGAAAAAACCTGCCGAATGTGAACCCACTGGTGGATGCCAATTTCATGGCAGAAGTGGAAACCCTGGTGCTGACAGCCGGGCATGATGCTGGTAAATTGCATGGTCCTCTTCGCATGGATGTCTCGCACAGTGGAGACCAGATGACCCGCATGGATGGGAGCCTCAAAACCTTGCAGCCCGGGGATATGATCATGCGAGATACACAGGGCGTGGTTTGCTCCATCATTTACGGGCAGGATGAGAGCTCCCCGATCTCTGCACTGACCACACACGTACTGTATGTGGCTTATACCCCGCCAGGTGTCTCCCCCGAATCGGTTCAAGCGCAACTGGACAAGATCATGGAGCATGTGCGCCTGTTCTGCCCGGTTTGTGTCTTGGAGAGGCAGGAAGTACTCACAGCCTGATACTTCTCTTGGCGGGAATACAGATAATCCACAATTAATTGAGCCTCTTTTCTAAACGCAGGTTGCGATGAAGGATTATTCAATGCATAAAAACAATTTCTCCTGGTTGGTTTTAGGTTTGGTGTATTTTTTGGTGGCATGTTCGAGTAATACACCAACTCCCCAAATAAATGCTCTAACTATACCAATTAATACTTCTACACCGATGCCAGTTGCTGCCACAGCAACAAAAGTTATGGACGTCCCTGCCAGCGGAGTGATCGCTTTTTACTCAGATCGGGATGGCAACCCGGAGATCTACACAATAAACGCAGATGGAAGTGGATTGATGCGTCTAACGAACGACCCGGGATTTGATGACAGTCCTGCCATCTCTCCTGATGGGAGTCAGATCGTTTTTCTGACTGCCCGGCATGATCCTCAACCCAGATTTCCCAACTTTAAATACGAAATTTATTCAATGGGTATTGATGGCAGCGACTTAAGGCGGTTGACAAACAACGAAGCTGGAGAAGATCACCCATCCTGGTCACCGAATGGCAGCAAGATCCTGTTTGATGCGGATTATGATGAGGATGGTTTCTTTGAGATCTACAGTATGGATCAGGATGGTACAAATCTTACACGCCTGACCACGAATGCTGCCAACGACCAATTCGCCGATTGGTCACCGGACAGCGCGCAAATCGCCTTTTCATCCGATCGAAACGGCAACTGGGACATCTTCGTGATGAACGCTGATGGCAGTGACCAGCGTCCGTTGACCGACAGCGTCGATTGGGAACTCTTCCCCGCCTGGTCGCCAGATGGGATGCGGATCGCGTTCAACGCACTGGTTCCCCGCTCCCGCAACACGGACATTTATGTAATGAATAGTGACGGCAGTGACATCCGTCAACTCACCAACACGCCGCGCTACGACGAGAACCCAGCCTGGTCGCCGGATGGGAGTCAGATCGCCTTCCAAACCGAACGGGACGGGAATTTCGAAATTTACGTTATGAACCCGGACGGAAGCAGCCAACGTCCGTTAGCCACCCATCCCGCCGGGGAGTTGTGGCCCTCCTGGGGATTGTCCACCTCGCCCACCAAACCAGCCACCGATATACAATTCACGCCCAGCCAACAGGAATTGGGGATGCGCGAAACCTTCCAGGCGGGACTCGGCGACCTGGATGGCGATGGCGACCTGGATGCCGTCTTTGCCAACCCAATGGGCAACCCAGCCCAGGTTTGGTTGAATGACGGGCAGGGTCTTTTCGTGGATATCGGCCAGAAACTCACCCAGTATGGACACGGCGTTGGTCTGGCTGATTTCGACGGCGATGGCGACCTGGATGCAGTCATTGTCTGCCACCAGGCGATCCTGTCCACGAAAATCTACCTGAACGATGGCAGTGGTCAGTTTACAGACAGCGGGCAGGATTTTGACGATGACCGCTTCAGCGCCGCGGACGTTAACCTGCTCGACCTCAATGGAGACGGCTTCGTGGACATCCATATCCTGTATTATTCCGAGAGCGGTATGCCTGATAAAGTTTACTTGAACGACGGTCATGCAAACTTCAGTGACAGTGGGCTTTCTTTGGACGAGGATTTCATCGCCTGGGGCGACCTGGATGACGATGGCGATGTGGACTACTTCGGTAAACTCTGGGGACAGGGGTATGTGGCGATGCTCAATGACGGCAGTGGGCAGTTCAGCCTGGGCTGGCAGATGGATGACAACCTTGCAACGGTCAGTGATATTGCGCTGGCTGATTTCGACACCGATGGCGACCTGGATGCATTGATCGCCAATGGTTTTCGCAATACCGGCAGCAATCCCAGCCGTTTGCTATGGAACGATGGCCGCGGCCAGTTCAGCGACAGCGGGCAGGCATTGTTCGAAACCATGGGCGCCCACTTAGTTGTGGGTGACATTGACCTGGATGGCGACCTGGATATCTTCATCACCAACATGGATCGCCCTAATGAAGTCTGGTTCTATCAGGATGGTCAATTCTTTGACAGCGGTTTAAGGATGGGAAGCCCATCCGAGATGAGCGGCAGACCCACCCTTGGTGACCTGGATGGCGATGGTGACCTGGATGTGGTGGTGGGTCGTTTCAGAGGTGGTGCTCAGATCTGGTTCAACCTCGGAAATTAAGAAGGAAAATAATGAAACTCAACATGCAATCCTACAAGAATGATGATGATTACTGGCGCATGCGCCAGTTCCTGCGACAGATGATGCTGCGCAATGGTCGTCGTGAATTCAGCTGGCATGTCGCCCGCCTGGATTACTGGTGGTGGTTCATCAATAAGTCTATTGAGAAGATCAAGCTTGAAGAAAACGTGTTCATCTGGGAAACAGACAGTGCACAGATAGCTGCAATACTCAACCCTGAAGGCAGGGGTCAGGCGTTTCTGCAGATCGATCCGGATCTCGCTTCCCCTGCGCTTCTGGAAGAGATGGTGAGCGTAGCTGAAGAATACCTGCCCATCCTTGCCAGGGACGGGAAAAGGAAATTGCAGATATTTTCGGATGCACGCGATAAAATCCTGCAGGAGATCCTGGCGCGGCACAGCTTCCAGCGCGTGGAAAGACCGGAAGAAAGTGAATTCCAACACCGCTGCAATTTGGATGATCAGCTTCCCCCGCTTCCAGATACCCCGGGATATACCATCCGCGCCCTGGGAAACGGACTGGAATTCCTGGAACGCTGTTATGCCTCCGGTTTGGGATTCCATGAGGATGACATCAACATAGCCCGTGATAACCGTGACCACCCGGAGTGGTACCGCCAAATTCAAATGGCTCCGCTTTACAGGCGTGACCTGGATATCATCGCGGTGGCTGCCGACGGTTCAATTGGCTCCTTCTGTACCATGTGGTTCGATGATGTCTCGCTAACGGCTTATATAGAACCGGTGGCAACCGTTCCCGCTCACCGCCAAAAAGGTCTCGGGAAAGCCACCATCTTGTTCGGTCTGCAGCGCCTGCAACGCATGGGCTGCAAGGTCGCTTTCGTGGGAGGCTATTCCACCCCTGCCAATGCCCTGTACTTCTCGGTGATGGGACCCGAATATGATATCTCCGAGCCATGGGAAAAGATCTACCAGTCCAGCAGCCAGCCTTGAGGAAGTAAAATGAGTTCATTCGATCCAAACTCGAACCGGGAAAAATGCACAGCCTACCTGGGGGATGTTTTTCAGACCCAGGTCGAATTTATCCGGGCTGAGATCCTGCAGCAAAGCACGCGTGCTGCTCCCTGGAGATTGGATGTCCGTGTCAATGGGGAAGCGCGCTCCTTTGTTCTTCAAACCGATCCTGACGGCATGCAGTACGAATACAATATTCTCAAAGCCATGGCATCCATCCCGCTGCCGACACCGCATCCCTACGGGTTGGACCTGCAGGGTAAAGCCCTGGGAATTCCCTGCTTTTTCAGTGATTTTATGGACGGCAGTTCTTTGCTGGCACCCATGCAGGTTGGCGAGCCATGGGCTGAGAAGCTGTATATCGATACGGTCTGTGCCTTGCAATCCCTGACAGAAGCAGACCTGGGCAATGTTGCCCGGGACCTGGAACGCATCCCGGTCGAGGATCTGCTTGAAAAAGCCTATTCAGACCTGAGAAACCGGGAGTTGCCCCTGGCACAGGCTGTCCATCAGGAGCTCAAGGACTCAAAACCTCCTCTGCCCGCGTTGTGCTTCAGCAATGGCGACCTGTGGTTGGACAATTTCATTGTCAAGGATAAAAAGCTGGCAGGTGTCATCGATTTTCGTAATGCCGCCTTCAGTGACCCGGTTTACGAGTTCCTGTTGTCCTTCTTTGCCTCACCGGAACTGCAGGGTCGCGGCACTGAAGAACGTTTCTGTCAGCGCATAGGGGTTGATCCTACCCTCCTGCACTGGTATCACGGACTGGAATTTTTTGAAACCTGGTCCTGGGCTTTGCGAACCGGCAAGAATTTTGTTCATCACAGCGCTGCAAGTCTGGAGATTGACTTGAAGCATTGGCTTGATGATGAACACAGCTGCTAAGAGAATTGCTGCCATGTTTTTTGAATGTGGGTGAAAATGGCTATCTGGAATAGCCTTTCCAGTCACTTAATACGGGTCGGATCAGCTATCGAAATCTGTAAATAAAGCGGGAACTTTCAAGCATGCTTTTTCGTCTGGCATGTGATAAAACGCACGAATGAAGTGCACCACCAGAATCCGGAGGCTGGAAATTCTCTCCATCACCCGGTCGAAATGAAGGAGTTTGAAATGAACCGCAAAGCACTGTTTACCCTGTTCTTCTTGTTCAGCATCCTGTTATTAGCCTCATGCAGTCCCGATCCCGGCACACCGACGCCGGCAGCCAACCTGCCCAATCCGGCTTCTGTTAATTGTGAACACAACGGTGGTATTTTGGAAATGAGGACGGATGCTGCCGGTGGTGTTGCCGGGGTGTGCATCTTCCCCGAGGGCAGCGAATGCGAGGAATGGGCAT